>JBBQBW010000217.1:0-5397 GCA_038318025.1 Burkholderiales bacterium
TCGGCGCGAATCATGCGCACGCCGAAGACGGTCTCGTAGAAGCTGTACACCGAGCCGTTGAACTCCTCGAGCTCGGCGAGCGTGAGCCCGGGAAACTGGTGCGCGTCGAACACGATCTCGTCCAGGATCATCGGCCGGCCGTCGAAGGACATCACGCGCTTGAAGGTGATGGTGGGCGTGCCCGGAACCAGGCCCAGCGCCTGGGCCGCCTCGCCCTGGGCCTTGGCGCGCTCGAGGCCGAAGAAGAGGTTGCGGGGATGCAGCTTCTCGCCGCCATCGGGCATCACGCGCAGGAACCGGTAGCGGTAATCGGGCTCGTTGTGCGAGGCGACGAAGGTGCCCTTGCCCTGCCGGCGCATCAGGATGTGCTCCGAGGCGAGCTCGTCGATGGCCTTCCTCACCGTGCCCTGGCTCACGTTGAAGCGCGAGGCGAGCTCGATCTCCGAGGGAATCGCCTCCCCCGGCTTCCATTCACCGGCGACGAGGCTCTGCGTGAGCAGGATCTTGATCTGCTCGTAGAGGGGCCTGAACGCAGGCGTACCGGCGGTCTTCTTCATGGGCAGTGCGATCCTACCATAGCAATTTTGGCGTGTCTTATATAAGATACAAGTTGAACGCCGCGCTATGATTTACTTTTCCCATTCCCGATCAACGGGTTGAACGCATGAATCTCTACTATCGCCCTCGCCGCTCGATGCTGTACGTCCCGGGGTGCAACGAGAGGTACCTGAACAAGGCACGGACCCTCAGCGTCGATTCGGTGATCCTCGACCTGGGAGACCCGATCCTGGTCGAGAAGAAGGTGGATTCGCGCCGCTTCGTCGCCGAGGCGGTGCTGGCGGGCGGCTACGGCCGGCGCGAGGTGGTGGTGCGGGTGAACGACCTGGATTCCCCCTGGGGCCGCGAAGACGTGCAGGCGATGGCGCGCGTGGGCGCTGACGCCATGCTGTTTCCCAACATCGAATCGAAGGCCGACGTCGAGGCCGCGTTGTCGCTCCTCGACGCCTCCGGCGGCGGCCACCTGCCGGTCATGGTGATGATCGAGAGCCCGCTCGGCGTGTTGCGGGCCGAGGAAATTGCCGCCTCCTCCGACCGCATCGCCTGCATCGTGATGGCCACCTCGGACCTGCTGAACCAGCTGCATGGCCGCCGCACGCCGGACCGCGTGGCCCTGGCCCACAGCCTCGCGCACGTGCTGCTGGCCGGCCGCGCCTTCGACCGCTCGGTGGTGGACGGCATCTCCACGGACCTGAAGGACATGCAGTCCTTCGAGTACGGCTGCCGCCTCGCTCGCGACCTCGGCTTCGACGGCAAGAGCCTGGTGCACCCCTTCCAGCTGCCCTACTGCAACGACGCCTTCACCCCCAAGCCCCACGACCTCGCAGCCGCGACGGAGGTAATCGAGGCGCTGGAACAGGCGAACCGCGAGGGCCGCGGCACAGTAGTGGTGAACGGGCGGCTCGTCGAGGGCCACCACGTGAAGGCGGCGCGGCGGCTTCTCGCGCTCGCCGACATGATCGAGAAGCTCGAAGCGGGCCAGTGAGCCTAAAATGGAGGGCTGGGATGCCTGCTGGCCCCACACTTCGGTTCCGCGTCCATCCGTCGCAATCCGTGTTCCTCCGTGTTCCAAAGATTTCTTCCACATAACTCACCGACTTCCACAATGACCCCCGGCGCAAAATTCAGGCAGGCCCTCAAGGAAGAAAAGCCGCTCCAGATTCCCGGAGCCATCAACGCGTACCACGCCAGCCTCGCCAAGGCGAGCGGGTTCAAGGCGATCTACCTCTCCGGGGGCGGTGTCGCCGCCGGGTCGCTGGGCCTTCCCGACCTCGGCATCTCCGGGCTCGAGGACGTATTGATCGACGTGCGCCGCATCACCGACGTGTGCGACCTGCCGCTGCTGGTGGACGTCGATACCGGCTTCGGCTCCAGCGCCTTCAACGTGGCGCGCACCGTGAAGTCGCTGATCAAGGCGGGTGCCGGCGCCATGCACATCGAGGACCAGGTGGGCGCCAAGCGCTGCGGCCACCGCCCCGGCAAGGAGCTGGTCTCCAAGCAGGAGATGGTCGACCGCATCAAGGCCGCGGTGGACGCGAAGACCGATCCCGATTTCTTCGTGCTCGCCCGCACCGATTCGCTCGCCAATGAGGGTCTCGAGGCCGCCGTGGATCGCGCCGTGGCCTGCGTCGAGGCCGGCGCCGACGGCATCTTCCCCGAGGCGATCACCGACCTCGCGATGTACCAGCGCTTCAAGGACGCGGTGAAGGTGCCGATCCTCGCCAACATCACCGAGTTCGGCAAGACGCCGCTCTTCACGGTGGAGGAGCTGGCCACCACCGGCACGGACATGGTGCTTTATCCCCTCTCCGCCTTTCGCGCCATGAACCAGGCGGCGCTCAACGTCTACTCGGCGCTGCGCCGCGACGGCCACGCGAAGAGCGTGGTGGGCACGATGCAGACGCGCGAAGATCTCTACAAGTACCTCGGCTACCACGATTTCGAGCAGAAACTCGACACCCTTTTCCAGCAGAAAGCCCGCTAACGATGAGCCAAGCTCCCGCCTCCGCCGCGCCCGCGGTCACCCCGAAACCCAAGAAATCCGTGGCCCTCTCCGGCGTGGCGGCCGGAAACACGGCGCTGTGCACCGTCGGGCGCAGCGGCAACGACCTCCATTACCGCGGCTACGACATCCTCGACATCGCCGAGAACGCCGAATTCGAGGAGATCGCGCACCTGCTGGTGCACGGCAAGCTGCCCAACGTGGCCGAGCTCAAGGCCTACAAGGCGAAGCTGAAGCGCCTGCGCGGCATTCCGCTCGCGGTGCAGGACATCCTGGAATCGATCCCACCCTCGGCGCACCCGATGGACGTGCTGCGCACCGCCTGCTCGGCGCTGGGCTCGGTGCTGCCCGAGGGCGAGGACCACAAGCTCGCCCCCGCGCGCGACATCGCCGACCGGTTGCTGGCGAGCCTGGGCTCGATGCTGCTCTACTGGTACCACTTCTCGCACTCGGGGCGCCGCATCGAGGCGGAGACCGACGACGAGTCGATCGCCGGGCACTTCCTGCACCTGCTGCACGGCGAGAAGCCTTCGGCGCTGTGGGAGCGGGCGATGCAGACCTCGCTCAACCTCTACGCCGAGCACGAGTTCAACGCGTCCACCTTCACCGCGCGCGTCATCGCCGGAACCGGCGCCGACATGTACTCGGCCATCACCGGGGCGATCGGTGCGCTGAAGGGCCCCAAGCACGGCGGGGCCAACGAGTTCGCCTTCGACACCATCGGGCGCTACGACAACGTCGACGATGCGGAGAAGGACATCGTCCGGCGCATCGGTGAAAAGCAAGTTGTCATCGGCTTCGGCCACCCGGTCTACACCATCGCGGACCCGAGGAACGAGGTGATCAAGGCGGTGGCCAAGCGCCTGTCGCAGGACGCGAAGAACATGAAGCTCTTCGACATTTCCGAGCGCGTCGAGCAGGTGATGCGGCGCGAGAAGAACATGTTCGCCAACCTCGACTGGTACAGCGCCACTTCGTACCACATGATGGGCGTCCCCACCGCGATGTTCACGCCGCTTTTCGTGATCTCGCGCACCTCCGGCTGGGCGGCCCACGTGATCGAGCAGCGCATCGACGGCAAGATCATCCGCCCCGCGGCCAACTACACCGGCCCCGATGACCAGGAGTTCGTGCCCCTGGCGAAGAGGAAGTGATGCGGCGGAAGTATCTCGCGGCCCTGGTGCTGCGCGAGCGCGACTTGCCGAAGAAGGCGAGAGCCGCCTTCGCCACCGAAAACACCCGCTAACCAAGAACCCGAAACATGTCCGCACACATCAGCAACGTCCGCCCCGATCCCGACAAGGTCCTCACCGACATCGCCGACTACGTCACCAAGTACAAGGTCTCCTCGAAGGAGGCGCTCCAGACCGCCCGCTATTGCCTGATGGACACGCTGGGCTGCGGCTTCGAGGCGCTGGAGTATCCCGCCTGCACCAAGCTGCTGGGCCCGATCGTGCCCGGCACAGTGGTTCCCAATGGCGCGAAAGTCCCCGGCACTGCGCACCAGCTCGATCCAGTTCAAGCGGCTTTCAACATCGGCACGATGATCCGCTGGCTCGACTTCAACGACACCTGGCTCGCCGCCGAGTGGGGACACCCGTCGGATAACCTGGGCGGCATCCTCGCCACCGCCGACTGGATTTCCCGCAACAACGTGGCCGTCGGCGCCAAGCCCCTCACGGTGCGCGACGTGCTGGTCGCGATGGTGAAGGCCCACGAGATCCAGGGTGTCATCGCGCTGGAGAACAGCTTCAACCAGGTGGGCCTCGACCACGTGGTGCTGGTGAAGGTGGCCTCCACCGCCGTGGTGGCGCAGATGATGGGCCTCACGCGCGACGAGATCGTGAACGCCGTGTCGCTCGCCTGGGTCGACGGGCAGTCGCTGCGCACCTATCGCCACTCGCCCAACACCGGCAGCCGCAAGAGCTGGGCCGCGGGAGACGCCACGGCCCGCGCGGTGCGCCTGGCGCTGATCGCGAAAACCGGCGAGATGGGCTACCCCTCGGTGCTCACCGCCAAGACCTGGGGCTTCTACGACGTGCTGTTCAAGGGCAACGCGTTCAAGTTCCAGCGTCCCTACGGCGCCTACGTGATGGAGCACGTGCTGTTCAAGATCGCGTTCCCGGCGGAGTTCCACTCCCAGACCGCGGTGGAGGCGGCGATGCTGATCAACGAGGAGCTGCTGCGCCTGGGCAAGACCGCCGAGGACATCGAGAAGATCACCATCCGCACCCACGAGGCCTGCATTCGCATCATCGACAAGAAGGGACCCCTGGACAACCCGGCCGACCGTGATCACTGCATCCAGTACATGGTGGCGGTTCCGATCCTCTTCGGGCGCCTCATTGCCTCCGACTACGAAGACGCGGTGGCGATCGACAAACGCATCGACCGGCTGCGTGACAAGATCGAATGCGTCGAGGACAAGCAGTTCACCAAGGACTACCACAACCCCAAGAAGCGCTCCATCGCCAACGGCCTCACGGTCGAATTCAGCGACGGCAAGAAGATGAAGGAAATCGTGGTGGAATACCCCATCGGGCACCAGCGCCGCCGCAAGGACGGGATGCCGGTGCTGGTGGAGAAGTTCAAGACCAACCTGGCGCGCGTAGTCCCCGAGAAGCAACGCGCCGCCCTGCTCGAGCTGGGCCTCGATTCGAAGCGCCTGGATGCCACGCCCGTGAACGAGTTCGTGGACATGATGGCGCGCCCCTAGGTTCGAAAGGATCCGACATGCGCAACCTCGCAATCCTCGCCGCGGCGCTCGCCCTCACCGGCTGCGCCAGCACCTACCAGCTCTCCCTCATGCCGCGCGACAGCGGCAAGATGTACGAAGG
>JBBQBW010000218.1:0-5394 GCA_038318025.1 Burkholderiales bacterium
GCGCAGCGCCGTCTTGTCGTCGAGGCGCCCGGCGAAGTAGGTGGCGTAGATCGGCCCGCCGGCGCCGAAGACCGCGGCCACGGCGCCTCCCACCACGCCGGTCGGAATCGCCCAGACCGGGGCGATGCGCTTCGGTGCCGCCGCGCTGGCCACTCCGTGCAGACCCACCGTGAGGGCGAAGATCCCGAGGGCGTACTTGAGCGGCTGCTGCGGCGCGTGGACGAGGAGCGTGGCACCCAGCACGATGCCGAGCGCCAGCCATGGCAGCACGCGCTTCATCTCCGGCATGTCCACGTGTTCGTTGGAGCGCCCGGCGATGCCGGCGGCGACGAGGTCCAGCAGCACCATCAGCGGCACGATGAACGTGAGCGGCAGGAAATGCGCGAGCAACGGAGCCGCGATCGCCGTGGAGCCGAAGCCGCTCACGCCGAAGACCGTGTAGGCGAAAGCAATCACGAGTGGCGTCACGATGAGCACGACAGGATCTACGGTGGCGAGGACGCCGGTAAGCCACTGCATGGTTCAGCCCCTCGGGTGGTGCTTGCGGTGCAGCGACTTCAACCGCTCGCGCGCCACGTGGGTGTAGATCTGGGTGGTGGAGATGTCAGCGTGACCCAGCAGCATCTGCACCACCCGCAGGTCGGCGCCGTGGTTGATGAGGTGGGTGGCGAACGCGTGGCGCAGCGTGTGGGGCGAGATCGAGCGGTGGATTCCCGCCTTCAGCGCGTGGCGCTTCACCAGCGCCCAGAACGCCTGGCGAGACATCGGCGCGCCGCGCGAGGACAGGAACAGCCCATCGGACTTGCGCGTGCCCAGCAGCACCG
The DNA here is from genome assembly GCA_038318025.1 of Burkholderiales bacterium. Lineage (GTDB taxonomy): Bacteria > Pseudomonadota > Gammaproteobacteria > Burkholderiales > Usitatibacteraceae > Usitatibacter. The sequence goes on from JBBQBW010000218.1 coordinate 825, forward strand.
GCCGCGACTCACCCTGGTAGCGCGCGATCCAGTCCATGGCCTCCTCTCCCAGCGGCGTGAGGCGCTCCTTGGCCCCCTTGCCGAGCACGCGAATCACGCCCATGTCGAGGCTCGCCTGCACCGTCTTCAACCCCACCAGCTCGGATACGCGTAGACCGCTCGCGTAGAGGGTCTCCAGCATCGCGCGATCGCGAAGTCCCGGGGCGGTGGACACATCCGGCGCCTCGAGGAGCGCCTCGACCTCGGCTTCCGAGAGGGACTTCGGCAGCGAGCGCGGAATGCGCGGCGAGTCCAGGTCTGCCGCGGGATCATCGGCGCGAAGTCCCTCGCGCAGCGCGAACTGGTAGAAGCGCTTCAGCGACGAGACCAGGCGGCTGGTGGTGCGCGGCTTCGCAAGCCGCGAGCCGACCTGCCAGGCGAGGTGGCGTTGCAGGTCGGCGGAAGAGGCTTGCAGCAACCCGGCGGCCGACTGCTCCCGGAGCCAATGGGCGAGCTGGCCCACGTCGCGGCGATAGCTCTCCAGCGTGTTCCGGGAGAGGCCGTCGTTCAGCCACAAGCCGTCGGCGAAGCGGTCGAGCAGCCGCGCCTCGGCCTCAGGCAGCGCCTTCATGCTCCAGCAGCCAACGCTTGATCGATCGCTCGAATCCCTCCCCCGCGGCGCCCATGAAGCCGCCCAGGCCGGTCACGGCGACGATGCGATGGCACGGGACGACCACCGGGATGGGATTGGTACCGCAGGCGCCGCCCACGGCGCGGGCCGAGGAGTCCAGCTCGCGCGCGACCTCGCCGTAAGTGCGGGTGGAGCCCGCCGGGATGCGCTGCATCGCCTCCCACACCGCCAGGCGGTGGTGGGTGCCCGCGAGCCGCAGCGGCAGGTCGAACTCGAACCGAGAGTCCTCGAGATACGAGAACAGCTGCGCGCAGGCCAGGTGCGCGATGGTATTGCGCTTCGGCATCTTCGCCGGCACCGTGGGCGAGAGGAACCGGATGCCCGTCACGTGCGTGGCGCTCGCCGTGACGCCGAGCGTCGCGAAGGGCGTGCGCACGCACGCATCGAACGCGTCGACGCCGGGCTCAGCCACCGCCGCCCGCGCCCGCGAGCGCGCGGATCTTCGCCATCAGCTCCGCGGGCACCTGCACCCCGTCGCGCGCGACGCCCTCGCGCAGGCCCGCGCGGCGCTCGCCGGGCAGGCGCACGCCGCCCTCCTCCATCATTGCCGCCACCAGCGTCTCCACGCGCTCTAGGTAGACGTCGTTGCCCGCGAGGGCACCCGGGTCGATGGCGAGCACCGCCTGGCCGATGCGCGTGGGAGCTCCCGCGTCGCTGAAGAAGCTGTCGGATTCGAAGCCGAACGCCGCTCCCGACAGGGCGCAAACCAGCAGCTCCACGGTCAGCGCCAGCATCGCGCCCTTCACGCCGCCGACGGGGAGCATGCTGCCCTCCAGCGCCGCCTTGGCATCGGTGGTGGGCTTGCCGTCGCGGTCGAGGGCCCAGCCCTCGGGGATCGGCTTGCCATCGCGCGCCGCCACCATGATCTTGCCGCGCGCGACCGCCGAGAGCGAGAGGTCCACCACGATCGGCGGCGCGGCGCGGCGCGGGAACGCGGCCGCGATCGGATTGGTGCCGAAGAGCGCCCGCTTGCCCCCCCAGGCCGGCATCGCGGCCGGCGAGTTGCCCATGGCGAGCCCCACCATCCCGGCGCGCGCGATCGGCTCGACGTGGAAGGCGGCGGCGCCGAAATGGTTGCTGATGGTGACCGCGACGAAGGACACGCCGAATTCGCGCGCTCGCCGGACCGCTTCCCCGGTTGCAAGGGCGCACGCCTCGAACGCGAGCCCGCCGCCGGCGTCGACGAGGCAGGCGCCGCGGCTGTCGCGGGCGACGCGCGCGATGGCCGCTCCATTGGCGCGACCGTTCCTCAGGTGACCGCAATACTGCGGAATCCGCGAAGCGCCATGGGAGGCGAGGCCCTCGGACTCGGCGGCGGCGAGCGCGCGCGCGGTCGCCTCGGCCATGGAAGGAGTGGCGCCGGAGTTGGCCAGCGCTCTGGACATCAGGGATTGCAGCTCAGGAATGGCGATCGTGGGATTCATGCGGCGATCAGGGATTGTCCCGGTTGCACCCGGGTGAAACGGACCGGTTTCCAGTCTAGGTGCAGCGCGCCTTCGCGCCAGCGGATCCGGGAGTAGGCCGAGGCGGACAGCTCGCCCGTGCCCGGATGGTCTTCGCGGAAGTGCGCGCCGCGGGAATCGGTGCGCGCCTCGGCGGCGACGCAGATCGCAGCACTCACCGCCACCAGGCTCGAGAGGTTGAGCCAGTCGTGCCAGGTGAGGTTGTAGCGCAGGTCCTGGGCCGGCACGCCGATGGCGCCGAGCCGCGCGTCGAGCTCCGCCAGGCGCGCTCGGGCCCGCGCGAGGCCGGCGCCATCGCGCAGGATCCCCACGTCGTCCCACATGGTCGCGTAGAGGGCCTCGCGAACGCTCTCGAGGTCGCCCGTGGGCCGGCCCAGGGGCGCGCGGGCGCGCGCTTGCGCCGCCTCAATGGCTCCAGGCTCCGGTGCGCGCCATTCGGCGCCGGCCTCGACCCAGGCCGCCATCGCGTCTCCGGCGATCGCGCCGAAGACGGTGGAGTTGGCGACCCCGTTGCCGCCCAGGCGATTGGCGCCATGCACGCCGCCGGTGTCCTCGCCCGCGGCGAAAAGTCCCTCGACCGCGGTGCGCCCGTCGGCCTCGAACTCGACGCCGCCCATCATGTAATGGGCGGTGGGCACCACTTCCACCACCCCGCCCGCCAGGTCGAAGCCGCAATCGCCGCAGCGCTCGACCATTCCCTTGAACTGCTTCGCCACGTTGGCGGGGCCGAGGTGGCCCATTGAAAGGTAGACGCCGCCGTTGGGCGTCTGGTGGCCGGAGCACATCTCGGCGTAGATGGCGCGCGAGACCACGTCGCGAGTGGCGCGCTCGCCGCGCTCGTCGTACTGGTGCATGAAGCGCTCGTTGTCGCCGTTCAACAGGTAGCCCCCGGCGCCTCGCAGGCCCTCTTCCAGCACCGTGCCGGTCATGCGCGTGCCGGGGCCCGCCAGGAGCCCCGTGGGGTGGAACTGCACCATCTCCATGTCCCGCAGCGTGAGTCCAGCGCGCAGCGCCATCGCCAGCCCGTCGCAGCTCTTGTCCCCCGAGGGCGTGTGGAACCGGTACATCGTGGGGCCGCCGCCGGTGGCGAGCAGCACCGCGCGCGCCTCGACGAAGACGAAATCACCCTCGCGCATGTCGATCATCACCACGCCGGCGATGCCCCGGGCGTCAGCGCTGCGCACCAGCTCCACCGCGCGATGCTCCTCGAGGCGGTCCACGCCCGAGACCCACACCTGCTCGGCGAGGCGGTTGATGATCTCGATGCCGGTGAGATCCCCCTTGTGCACGGTGCGGTCGAAGGTCTGGCCCGCGAACGCCTTCTGGTGCACCGTGCCGTCGGGATTGCGGTCGAAGAAGCAGCCGAGCTCGTTCTCCAGCTCGTGGATGCGCTCGATCGCCTTGGTGACGAGCGTCCAGGCGAGGTCCTGGTCGGGCAGCCACTTGCCGCCCTCGATCGTGTCCATGAAGTGGCGCTCGACGCTGTCGCCCGGGGCCAGCGCCACGTTGTAGCCGCCCTGCACCATGCGCGTGCACCCGCACTTGCCGAGCAGCCCCTTCACCGCGATGGTGACGCCGAGCGCCGGCGCGGCGCGCTTGGCGTGCAGCGCCGCGAAGAGCCCCGCCCCACCCGAGCCGAGGATGAGGATGTCGGTGCGAACGCGCCTCATGCGGGCGTCAGCACACGAACCCGCACCACGTGCATCGCGATGGCGACCACCGCCATCGCGAGGCCGACGATGTCGAGCTTCTCGTAGGGCACCACGATCAGCATCCCACCGATGATCAGGAGCACCTGCTCGAAACGGTTGATCTTGCGCACCAGCCATCCCTGCAGGCCGACGGCGAGCGCTGCGATCGCCGCAAATCCCAGGAAAACGAGCCAGGAGACCTGCAGCCAGTTCGCGTCCTTGGGCAGGACCAGCAGGATTCCCGATCCGAGCGGGTCGAGGACGAACATGAATGGAACCAGGAAGGCGGGCATCGTGTACTTCCACGCCTGCAGCGTGGTGCGATAGGGATCGCCCCCGGTGATGGCCGCGGCCGCGAAGCACGAAAGCGCCGTGGGCGGCGACACCTCCGAGAGCAGCGCGTAGTAGAAGATGAACATGTGCGCGGCGTAGTCCGGCACGCCCAGCGTGATAAGTGCCGGGGCGGCGATCACCGCGCAGATGATGTACGAAGCCGTGACCGGGACCGCGAGCCCCACGATCCACACGATGAGCGCCGTGTAGAGGGCGGTGAGGCCGAGGTTGCCGCCGGCGTACGCGATCACGATCGAGGAGAACTTGAGCCCCAGCCCGGTGAGCGTCACCACGCCGACGATGATCCCGGCGGAGGCGCAAGTGGCCGCCACGCTGATCACGCCCAGCGTGCCCGCCTCCATCGCCTGCACGAAGCGCCGCGGGGTCATCGCGGTCTCGCGGCGGAAAAAGCT
>JBBQBW010000219.1:0-5362 GCA_038318025.1 Burkholderiales bacterium
GGGGCCGCGATCGCCGCGGTCGTGGGCCTCTTCCCGGTTCGCATTCCCAACACCAAGACTTCCATCGCCGGCGGCGAGATCTTCATCTTCCTCATGCTGCTGCTGTTCGGCGCCGCGGCGGCGGTGCTCGCTGCCGCGCTCGAGGGCACCGTGGGCTCGTGGCGAACCTCCAAGCGCTGGACCAGCCGCCTCGGCACGCCCGCCATGGCGGCGATCGCGATGAGCGCCTGCGCCGGCGGCTTCGAGGCGATCCGGCCCCTGGTGGAACCCAACGGCATCGGCACGGCACCGATGCTGGCGGCCCTTATCGCGCTGGCCCTCGCCTACTACGCGGCCAACACGCTCCTCACCTCGATGCTGATCGCGCTGAAGACGCGCTCGCCGGTGGCGCCGCTCACGTGGCTGCGCAAGATGGGCTGGATCGGGCTCGCCTACGCCACCTGGGCCTCGCTCGCCGGGCTCCTCTACCTCTCGTTCCAGCAGTTCGGGCTGCCGGTGCTGCTGGTGGCGATTCCCGTGATCGCGATGTTCCTCACCACGCTGCACGCGTACTTCGAGCGCCGCGAAACCGACGAGCGCCATGTCCAGGAGCTGAAGGAGAGCGAGAGCCGCTTCCACAGCGCCTTCACCCACGCGGCGATCGGCATGGCGCTGGTGACCACCGACGGGCGGCTGCTGCAGGCCAACAAGGCGTTCTGCGACATGCTGGGCCGCTCCGCCCCGGACCTCCTCGCCGGCCGCATGAACACGCTGCTCAACATCGGCGACCTCGCCGACTTCCAGGGGCTGGTGTCGCGGCTCACGGGCGGCGAGATCGCGAGCGCGCAGGTGGAGGTGCGCGGGCGCCATCGCGACGGCTCCGACGTGTGGATGGCGCTGTCGCTCTCGCTCGCGCGCGACTGGCAGATCAAGGCGCACAACCTCATCGTGCAGGCGCAGGACATCACCGCGCGCCGGCGCGCGGAGGCGGAGCTCTACCACAACGCCTACCACGACAGCCTCACGCAGTTGGCCAACCGCACCCACTTCCACGAGCAGCTGAACCGGGCGATCGCGCGCGTCCAGCGCCACCCCGAGCAGCGCTTCGCGGTGATGTACCTCGACTTCGACCGCTTCAAGGGGGTGAACGACAGCCTCAGTCACAAGGCCGGCGACCAGCTCCTGGTGCACCTCGCCGGGCGGATGCTCGCGATGGTGCGGCCCACGGACCTCATCGCGCGCCTGGGCGGGGACGAGTTCGCGATCCTGATGGAGGATCTGGAACGCGAGCGCGACGCGGTCGAGCTCACCGAGCGCATCCAGAAGGGGCTGGAACGGCCCTTCGACCTGAACGGCATGGAAGTCTCGGTCACCGCGAGCATCGGCATCACCTTCAGCGCCAACGGCTACCAGAGCGCCGACCAGATCATCCGCGACGCCGACATCGCGATGTACAAGGCCAAGTCGCGCGGCAAGGCGCAGTTCGCGATCTTCGACGCGAGCCTGCACCAGCACGTGGCGGCGCAGCTGAAGCTCGAAACGGAGCTGCGCCGGGCGCTTGCTGGGGGCCACATCCGCCTCGACTACCAGCCGATCTACACGCTCGCCGACCGCAAGCTCGTGGGATTCGAGGCGCTGGCGCGCTGGCACCATCCCGACCGGGGGCTCATGCTGCCCGAGAGCTTCATCCCGCTCGCGGAGGAAACCGGCCTCATCGTCCCGCTCGGCGAGTTCGTGCTGCTGGAGGCTTGCCGGCAGCTCGCCGCCTGGCACGCCGAGCGCGGCGACACGACCCTGCGCATGAGCGTCAACGTCTCGGGGCTGCAGCTGATGAACCGCGGCTTCCCGGCGCGGGTGCGCGCGGCCCTCGCCGCCGCCGGCCTCGAGCCGCGCTGCCTCACGCTCGAGGTCACCGAGAGCGTGCTGATGGACGGGGTCGAAAACGCGCTCCCGGCCCTGATGGACCTTCGCAACATGGGCGTGATGCTTTCCATCGACGACTTCGGCACCGGCTATTCCAGCCTCTCCTACCTCGCGCGGCTGCCCATCGACGCGCTCAAGATCGACCGCTCGTTCATCGAGGACATGGAGCGCGACGGCGAGAGGAACGAGATCGTGAAGGCGATCTTCAAGCTCGGCCAGGCGTTGAGCAAGCAAGTGGTCGCCGAGGGCATCGAGACCGGCGAGCAGCTCTCGCTGCTGCAGGAGCTCGGCTGCGAGTTCGGCCAGGGCTACCTGCTCGCCCGCCCGATGGATGCCGAGCATGCGGGCAGCATCGCCTCCCGCGCGCCCGAGGGCCCGGCGGTCACCGCCTGACTCGCCGCTGTGTTCACGGCGGCGGCGGCCGGGGTGTCGAAGGCGAATCGCAGATTGCCGCAGATGAAACGCAGATAGGCGCAGATGGGATGAGGGCGCGTGGTGTGGATGCGAAGGCTCCGAGTATCAGTCGCCGCTCGTGTTTGCCGCCACCCTTCAGTTCCCGGAACCGACTCTCATCCCATCTGCGTCCATCTGCGACTATCTGCGTTCCCGACCTTCCCGCGAGAGAAGATGGACGCAGATGGGACAAGGGCGCGTGGTGTGGATGCAAAGGCTCCGAGTATCGGTCGACGCTCGTGTTTCGCCGTCTCCCTTCAATTCCCGGAACCGACTCTTCCATCGGCGTCCATCTGCGTTTCATCTGCGACTATCTGCGTTCCCGACGTTCCCGCGAGAAACCTAGGCGGCCAGCGGCAACGTCACGATGAACCTCGCCCCGGTCTCGCTGCGCTCGGCCCTGATGAAGCCGCCGTGCGCCTCGACGATCGCCTTGGAGATCGCGAGCCCCAACCCCGCCCCCTTGCGCGCCGCCTGCGCGTCGCCGCGCTCGAAGGACTCGAACAGCGCCGCCTCCCGGCCGGAGGGCAGCCCCGGCCCGGTGTCCTCGATCGCCACCCGCATCGAGGAGCCCTCGGGAAGGGCCTCGATGATGACGCGAGTGCCCGCGGGCGTGTGCTTGGCCACGTTGCCGAGGATGCTCACGAAGACGCGCTCCACCAGCTCCGGGTCCACGTTGACCTGCGGCAGGTCGGCGGCGATCCGGCGCTCCACCGGGTGGCGCGCGAGCACGGTGCCCAGCGCCAGCAATGCCGCGTCGACGATGGCGCCCAGGGCCCTGCGCTCGCGCTGCATCTGCAGGTCGCCGCTCTGGATGCGCGCCATCAGCAAGGCATCGCGAGCCACGTCCACGTAGTGCACGCGCTCCAGCGCCGTGGCGGCGATGGTGGCGAACATCTCGAACTGGTGGCGCTGCTCCGGGATCATCAGGTCGCGGGTGTGCTCCGGGCGCACGGCTAGAACGCCGCGCACCTTTCCCGGCGACCTGAGCGGCAGGAACAGGTACTCGTTGCCCGCCAGCGTGTCGGTGCCGGCGCCCGCGTCCTGGGCGTGGTCGAAAGCCCACTGCGCCGTGGTGCTGTCGAATGGGTTGTTCATGCCGCGCGCCGTGGGCGAGACGAGCGCCCCGGTGTTGTCGGGTACCAGCACCGCCACCCGCGCGCGGAACTGCCGGGACATGAAGGTCTCGGTGTGCTCGATCACCTCCGTGGTGCTCTTCATCTGCGCGAGGTCGTGGGCGAATTCGTAGAGCGTGCGCGCCCGCTTCTCGCGGTGCGAGGCCACCCGCGCCTGGAAGCGGATGCTGCCCGAGAGCTGGCCGATCACGACGCCCACCAGCAGCATCACGCCGAAGGTGACCAGGTACTGGATGTCGTCGATGGCGAGGCTGAAGCGCGGCGGGACGAAGAAGAAGTCGAACGCCACCACGTTGAGGAGGGCCGCGAAGACGGCGGGACCGCGGCCCCACTGCACGCCTGCCAGCACCACGATCAGCATGTAGAACATCGCCACGTTGGCGAGGTTGAACTGCAGGTTGAGCAACACGAGGAAGAGCGTGGTGCCGAGGCAGGCGAGCCCGGTCCAGAGGTAGCGGAAGCGCTTCTCGCCGGTGCGCGAGGCCTCCTGCGCCGCCACCGCCCTGGGCGCGGTGATGGCCGTTCCCGCGGCGGCGCCGCCGCGGCCGATCTCCACCACGTCGATGTCGTCGCTGCGCGCGGCGATGGCGTCGCTCATCGAGCGCAGCCGCAGCGCGTTGCGAAAGCCCCGGCCCACCACGACGGTGGAGATGTTCTGGTCGCGCGCGTACTCGACCACCGTTTCGGGAATGTCGTTGCCGGTGAGGATCACGGTGCGGGCGCCCAGCTCCTGGGCGAGGCCCACCACCTTGAGGATGCGCGCGCGCTCCTCGTTGGGCAGGCGCTGCAGCCGCGGGGTCTCCACGTAGGCGGCGGTCCACTCCTCGTCGAGCTGGCCGGCGAGCCGCGCGGCGCTTCGCACCACGTGCTCCGCGCCCGGATTGGGGCCGATGCAGCAGAGCACCCGCCCTTGGGTCTTCCACATCGCCTCGATCGCCTTGTCGGCGCGATAGCGGCACACCTCGTCCTCCACCACGTCGGCGACGCGGCGCAGCGCGATCTCGCGCAGCGCGAGGAGGCTGCCCTTGCGGAAGAAGCGCCCCTCGGGGCCGTGGTTCACGTGCCCGACCGGGACCCGGCCTTCCTTCAGCCGCGCGAGCAGCTCGTCGGCGGACATGTCGACCATCACGGTCTCGTCGGCGGTGTCAAAGAAGGTGTCGGGCACCGTCTCGCCCTCGGGCACGCCGGTGATCTCGGCCACCACGTCGTTCAGGCTCGCCAGGTGCTGCACGCTCATCGTGGTGAAGACGTCGATGCCCGCGGCGAGGAGCTCCTCCACGTCGTTCCAGCGCTTCGGATGCCGGGACCCCGCGGGGTTGGAGTGCGCCAGGTCGTCGATGAGGAGGACCTGGGGCTTGCGCGCGAGCGCCGCGTCGAGGTCGAACTCGCCCGACGTCGACGCGGGCAGCACCTCGAAGCCCGCGAGCGCGGAGCGCTCGTCGCCCATGCCGTGCATGTCTAGAAAGCCGACGGCCACGTCGCGCCCGGCCTCCTTGATGCGGCGCGCCGCGGTGAGCATCGCCCCGGTCTTGCCCGCGCCGGGGAAGGCGCCGAAGAAGATCTTGAGCTTGCCGCGATCGTGCCCTGCATCTGCCATCCGCCATTCTAGCTAGAATGGGTGCCATGGAAGACGCCCTGGTACTCGCCCGAGCCCAGTTCGGCCTGAACATCGGCTTCCATATCCTGTTTCCGAGCCTCACGATCGCGCTGGCCTGGTTCCTGCTGGGCTTCCGCATCGCCTACCAGCGCACCCGCGACCCGGCCTACATCGCGTGGCTCCATCAGGGCGTGCAGGACGTTTCCGAAGACACCCTCACGCTGGCCGAACGCGGCGTGAAGATCAGCGAAGTAACGCAAAACTACGACAAGCC
>JBBQBW010000220.1:0-5362 GCA_038318025.1 Burkholderiales bacterium
CGATGTGCAGGAACAGGTTCAGCTTGGCGGGGGCCGGATAGTCCGGTCCGGGTAGCCTCATCGCGACCTAGTCCGCGAGGACGCGGTAGTCGTCGACCACCAGGCGAACCACGGTATCGCCTCGGGTGGCGGTGAGGCGGCGAGCAAGGCTCAGGCTTCCCGCCGGAGTGGTCTCATCGAGGGTCACCTGCCATCCCCCCGGCGCCTGGGCCGGGATGGTGCCGTGGAGCCAGGCCGCGAGCTGGTCGGGTTCGAGGCTCACCCCCAAAAGGCGCTCGGTGAGCATGGCGAAACTGTCCGCCGACTCGCTGGCGGCGCCGGCGAGCGTCGCCCCGGCGGGGGACGACTCGAGCCGCGCCACCTCGTTGCCGAGGGGAGACGCGATGATCCACAGGTCGCCGGAGGCCCGCCGCGTCCAGCGCAGCCGCGCGATGTCGCTGCGATCGGCCAGGCGGATGGAGATGCGCCCGCTCATCTCGAAAGCGGCGGGAATGGCGGCGAGCTGGGGCGTGGCCGATGGTGGTGGCAGCGCGGCGCAGCCCACGAGCCACAGCGCCAGCGCCGCCGGCGCCAGGCGGGCGATCATGCGGGGCGCTTCAGGGCCGGAACTTCTGCATCACCGTGGTGAGCGTCTCGTGGTTCGGATTATCCGAGAGCGCCGCGCGCCACACCTTCTGCGCCTCGTCGCGCTGGCCGACCTTCCACAGGACCTCTCCCAGGTGCGCCGCGATCTCGGGATCGGGGCGCAGGCCGTAGGCCTGCTGCAGGTGCTTCAGCGCCTCCTCGACGCGACCCATGCGGAAGCTGACCCATCCCATGCTGTCGAGGATGAACGGGTCGTCGGGGGAGAGCTTGTATGCCTTCTCGATCAGGTCGCGCGCCTCGGCGAGGCGGTCGGTCTTCTCGGCCAGCGTGTAGCCCAGCGCGTTGTACGCGTGCGCATAATCGGGCTTGAGCTTGATCACCCGCTTCAGGTCCGCCTCGAGCACGTCGATGCGGTCGATGCGCTCGGCGGCCATCGCGCGGTCGTAGAGCAGCTCGTACGAATCGGGGAACTGGAGGAGCGACCGGGTGAGGAGATCGTAGGTGTCGCGCCAGGCGCGCGCCTCGCGCAGCAGCGACGCCTCCACCTGGATGATCTGGATGCGATCCTCGGGCGAGCGCGGCTCGATGCCCTGCAGGTACTGGCGCCCGGCCGCGAGGCCTTGCTGGCGCGACAAGAGTGTCGCGATCTTGAGCTGCGCGCGCACCCAGTCGCCGGATTCGACCTTCCGGTACCACTCGATGGCCTCGTCGAAGCTCTTCATGCCCTCGGCGGCCTGGCCCAGGCCGAGGTAGATCGCCTCGGCCTCGCGGTGGCCCTGGCGCAGCGCGCGGGTGAAAGCCACCTGGGCGTCGCGGAAATCGTCCATCTGCAGCGACAGGAGGCCGATCGCATAGGCGGGCTGGGAATCGCCCTTCGCGAGGCGCTCGGCCTCGCGGAACTGCTCGCGCGCCTCTCCCAGCTTGCGCTCGCCGGCAAGCTCGCGCCCCAGCTGCATGCGCACCTCGAAGGAGCGCGGGTGGGCGGCAACGAAGCCCTGGTAGAACGCGATCACCGCGGCGCTGGAGTCCTTGCGCAGCAGCTGCGCCTTGAGGATCGCGGCCTGCTCCCAGTCGGGCTTGAGGCGCAGCGCCGCATCGGTTTCGCTGTCGGCTACCTCGAGCTTGCCCGCCACCAGCGCCGCCACGCCGATGGCGTAGCGCGACTCCGCGGTTTCGGGATAACGGGTGGCGATGGCCCGGGTGGCCTCGTACACCGCCACCTTGTCCTGGAACTTGCCCAGCAGGTGCGACAGCTGGCGCAGCATCGGTCCGCGCTCCGCGTTCTTGTCGAGGATCAGCGTGACCTTGTCGCGGGCGCGGCCGAGGTCGCCCTCGTTGGCGAGGAGGGCCGCCATGATCTCGCGTGCGAGGGTGGATTCGGGGTCGAGCTCGAAGAGCAGCGAGGCGCTGTCCAGCGCCGGGCCGAAAGCGCGGGCGCGGATCGCCAGCTCCACCGCCCGGCGGGCGATGAGGGGGTCGCGCAGCTCGCGCGCCAAGCGCACCTGGATGCCGAGCGCGCTTTCGGTGTCGCCGCGCTGGGCGGAGATTTCGGAGACGAGAAAATCGAACATGGCATCGGCGATCGCGGCTTCGTCGACGACGGGTGCTTCCGCCGCCTGGACCGTTCCCGCGAAGCCCAGGATCGCCGCAACCACCACTGCCAGATACCGCTTGCGCACCACCATGTTGCTGTCTCCCGACCGGCGCCGTAGCTCGCGCCATCACGGACCTATCATAGAACGATTCGACGCCATGTAAGCGTTTCGAACGTAGCCTTGTAGGACTGGTCCTTCAGGAAGGGGGGGGCCGTATAATCGCCGCACCGCAGGCCTCGTTTTGACCCTCCTTTCCCCATGCCGGAACTGCCCGAAGTCGAGACGACGCGCCGCGGCCTTGTCCCCCACCTGGTGGGCCGGCGCCTCCACGGAGCCGTGGTGCGCAACCCCAACCTGCGGTGGCCGGTCACGCGCGGCCTCTCCGGCTACCTGCAGGACGAGCAAGTGGTCGCCCTGCGGCGGCGCGGCAAGTACCTGCTGGTGGATTGCCGCAAGGGCCACCTGCTGGTGCACCTGGGGATGTCGGGCCGGCTCACGATCGTCGCGGCCGACGAGCCGCCCCGCGTCCACGACCACGTCGACGTGTGCCTCGAGGGCCACCAGGCCCTGCGCCTCACCGATCCGCGTCGCTTCGGCGCCATGCTGTGGCTCAAGTCCCCGGCGGAGCAGCACGCGCTGCTGCGCAGCCTCGGGATGGAGCCCCTGGAGAGCGCTTTCACGGGCACGGCGCTGCAAGCGCTGTCCCGCGGGCGGCGCATCGCGGTGAAGCAGTTCCTCATGAATGGGCAGGTGGTCACCGGGGTGGGCAACATCTACGCCTCCGAGGCACTGTTCCACGCCGGTATCCATCCCCTGCGCAGCGTGGCGCGGATCTCGGCGGCTCGCTGGGAGCGCCTCGCCGGGAGCGTGCGCGAGACCCTCGAGCGCGCCCTCGCCGCCGGTGGCACCACGTTGCGCGACTTCGCCTCCGCCGATGGCTACCCCGGGTTCTTCCAGGACCAGTGCGCGGTGTACGGTCGAGAGGGCAGGCCATGCCGCAACTGTGGAGCGCCCATCCGCGGGTTGCGGCAGGGCCAGCGATCCACCTTCTTCTGCCCCCGCTGCCAGCGATGAGCGCCACCGGCACCTGGGTCGCGCCGCAACGCGCCTTCGAGAGCGCCCTCGGGGAGCTCAAGCAATGGCGCGAGTCCACGTCGGCGTCGCTCGCCGCCTTCCGCCGGTGGGCCACGGTGGCGCGGGTGATGGACGAGCAGACTGGGGCGCGCCTCGCCCACCTCGAGCGCCGCCTCGCCTCCGAGCGCCTCACGGTGTCGTTCGTGGCCGAGTTCTCCCGAGGCAAGACCGAGCTGATCAACGCGCTCTTCTTCGCCGACCTGGGCACGCGACTGTTACCCTCCGGCCTGGGGCGCACCACGCTCTGCCCGACGGAGATCCGTTGGGATTCGGCGCTGCCGCCCTCGTTGCGCTTGCTGCCCATCGAGACCCGCGAGAGCCCGAACGCGCTGCGGGAGTTCCTGGCCCAGCCCGACGCGTGGAAGGAGATTCCCCTCGATCCTCGCCACCCCGAATCCGTGGCCGCCGCCTGCCAGGTGATCGCGGAGACCATGAACGTGGCCGCCGGCGCCGCGGCCAACCTGGGACTCGGCACCGAGACGCGCGGACGCGTGGACATCCCGAAGTGGCGCTACGCGATCCTCAACTTCCCGCACCCGCTGCTCGAGAAGGGGCTCACCATCCTCGACACTCCGGGACACAACACCATGGGCACCGAGCCCGAGATCACGATGAACCGGATCCCGGATTCCGCGGCGATCGTGTTCATGCTCGGAGCCGACACCGGCGTCACCGCCACCGACCGCGACCTGTGGGTGCACCACATCGCGCCGATCCAGGGCCTGGAGCAGACCTGCTTCATCGTGCTGAACAAGATCGACGGGCTGCGCGACGGGATGAAGAGCGAGGCCCAGGTGCTGTCGGAGATCGACCGCCAGGTGCGCGCCACCGCCGAGGCTCTCGAGGTGCCGCCCACGCGGGTGTTCGGCCTGTCGGCGCGCCAGGGGCTGGTGGCCCGAATCCAGAACGACCGCGATGGCCTGGTGAGGAGCCGGCTCTACCGCCTGGAGCAGGCGCTGGCGCGAGGCATGGTCCACCAGCGCCGCGTCGACCACGCGGCGGCGGTGCGCGCGGAGCTTCGCAGCGTGCTCGCCGAGTCGAAAGGATTGATCGAGAGCCGCCTGGGCTTCGCGCGCCAGCAGGTGGACGAGATCACGGCGCTGCAAGGGCGCAACCAGAAGCTGGTCGAGACGCTCGCCCGCAAGGCCGCCGCGGAGCGCTCGCGCCTCGAGCAGGCGCGGGGGGTGATGATGGGGCTTCGAACCATCCACAACCGCAACCTCGACGCCCTCGCGCGGCTGCTCGACCCGCACGTCGCGCGCGAGGCCGGCATCCGCACGCGCATCGCGGTGCTGAACAGCGCCTTTTCCAGCAGCATCGGAGTGTCGCTCGACCAGTTCTTCGCCCAGTCCCGCGAGCGCCTCCAGAAAGCGGTCGGGGTGATCAGCGAGGCGCGGGCGATGATGACCTCCGTCAGCCGCAAGTTCGCCGACGAGTACCGGATCGCGTACGTCGAGGTGGCGGAGTTCTCCACCGAGCGCTTCCTCGTGGAGCTGGAGCGGCTGGAGGAGCGCTGCGAGCGCGACTTCAAGGGGGCCGGCAGCCTCATGTTGCGGCGCCGCTCCACCCTGGGAGCGCTCTTCTTCGATACCGTGGCGCTCAAGGTGGTGCACGTGTTCGAGATCGCCGACCGGGAGGTGCGCACCTGGATGAACGCGTTCATCCGCCCCCTCGAGGCGCACCTCGGCGCCTACCAGGAGCAGACCAACGCGCGCGTCGAGGGCATGGGCCGGATCCAGAACGCCGAGACCGACCTCGAGGCACGCCTGGCCGAGCTCAGATCCTTCGCGGATGACGTCGCGCGGCAGCTCGATGAGCTGGAAGCGCACCGCGAGCGCCTCGCCGCGCTGCTGGAAGTGGAGCGCGAGCACTCCCTCGCCTGACCGGGCAGGAGCGCGGCGCTACCCCGCGACGGCCTTCGCCTGAGTCAGGCGGTGGTACTTCGCGAGCAGCTCCTCGCGGCTCTCGACGCAGGCCGAGTCGAGGGGAATGCAATCCACCGGGCAGACCTCGACGCATTGCGGAGCATCGAAATGCCCCACGCATTC
>JBBQBW010000221.1:0-5353 GCA_038318025.1 Burkholderiales bacterium
ACTGTCGATGGTGGCCGTGGTCGTCGCCGATGGCAGCGCCGAGGATGGCGCCGACCACCGCGCCCGGGGGGCCGCCCGCCGCGGCGCCGATGGCGCCTCCCACCAACGCGCCGCCGACGGCATCGCTGCCATGGGCCGAAGCCGTGGCCGAATAGCCCGCCAGGGCCAGCGCCGCGGTGCCCGCGGCGATCCAGATCGATTTCCTCATCGGGAACCTCCTCTCGTCAGGTGGGGCAATTCTGGCCCCCGAAACCAGGTTTGCGAAAGTGTTGTTACATTTCAGGGATACTTGCCGCCGACCCCCCGGATACCGCCATGGATGCCACTTTCACCGACGACGACCTCGACCGCCTCGAACACTACCTGCAGGCCCCGGAGCGCATGGAGCACACCCTTCCCGCCGACGCGATCCAGGGCCTGCTCGCCGCGGTGGTGAGCGCCCCGCGGCCGATCATGCCCTCCGACTGGCTGCCGCTGGTGCTGGGGGAGGAGCACGAGTTCGCGAGTTCCGCCCAGGCCGAGGACATCACGCGCCTGCTGATGCGTTTCCACGACGCCACCGCGCAGCAGCTCAATGCCGCCGAGGGCTTCGATTTCATCCTCTATGGCGAGGAGGGCGACGAGTTCGAGTTCGAGGCGTGGTGCGAGGGCTACCTGATGGGCGTGGAGCTCGCCGATCCCCCCTGGGACGAGGCTGCTGACGAGGATGAGGTGGAGGACATGCTGTTCCCGTTCTTCGTCCTGTCCGGGCGCTGGAAGGAAGCGATGGAGGAGGCGGGGGAGCCCGCGATGCCCGAATCGGAGGAGCGCGAGCTTGCCGAGGAGCAGGCCGAGGGCCTCGCCGACACGGTGCTCGCCAACCGCCGCTACTGGTTCGAGCACAATATCCCCGACACCGTGCGCCGCGAGGCACCCAAGGTGGGCCGCAACGACCCGTGCCCCTGCGGCAGCGGGAAGAAGTACAAGAACTGCCACGGCCAGTGACGCGGCGTTAAAGTATCCCCACCCACGCGACAAGCACGGAGCTCCCATGTACAAACGTATCCTGCTGGCCTACGACGGATCCGAACCGGGGCAGAAGGCGCTCCTCGACTGCCGGGAAATCGCGGACCTCAGCAGCGCCACCATCCACCTCATCGCCGTGATGCCACCCGCCACGGCGCTCGCCGGCACCGAGGGCTACGTGTACGACGCGCGGCGCGAGGAGCAGGACCTGCAGGCATTCAAGGGCGTGCTGGAAGAAGGGCTCGGGCGGCTGTCGGAATCGGGCCACCAGGCCACCGGCGAGGTAGTCACCGGGGAAGCGGTGGACGAGATCGTGCGCTGCGCCCAGAGGAACGGCGTCGACCTCATCATCGTGGGACACAAGCACCTCGACAGCTGGGCGGCGCGCTGGTGGCGCGGCTCGGTGTCGAAGGCGCTGATCGAGCACGCGCCCTGCAGCGTGCTCGTCGCCATCACGCACTAGCCTCAGGAGCTGCAGGAGAGCATCGAGCAGCCGGCGCGGTCGCGGGCCCAGTCGGGCCGGCGGCGGGCGAAGGCCGCGCGGCCGGGCTGGTCGTCGTAGGGGCGGCGCATCACGTCGAGCAGATCGATGATGCCGGCCTCGTCCCCCTGCTCGGCGCGGTCGATGGCCTGTTGCGCTAGGTAGTTGCGCAGCACGTAGCGCGGGTTGGCGGCGCGCATCTTCGCGGCGCGGGCCGCGGGCGCGATCGGGTCGCGGCGCACCCGCCCGGCATAACTCGAAAGCCAGTTGTTCCATGCGCTTTCGGCCGCGGCGCGCTTGCCCTCGTCGTAGAACGCATCGGCGAACACTTCCGGCGAAGGCAGCGTGAGGTCGAGCGAGGCGAGCGAGCGGTAGAAGATCGTCATGTCCACCTCCGACTCCGCCAGCAGCCCGTAGAGCTCCTCCAGCAGCGGCACGTCGTCGTCGCCGAAGGCGTCGAGGCCGAGCTTGGCCGCCATGTTGGCGCGGTCGGCCTCGACGAACGCAATCTCGAACCGGCGCAGCCCTGCCAGCAGCGCGTCGTGCGAGGGCCACACCACCGCCAGCGCCGAGGCGAGCTTGCCGAGGTTCCAGTGGGCGATGTTGGGCTGGTAGCCGAAGCGATAGCGCCGAGCGCCCGAGTCCGTCGTGTTCGGCGTCCAGTCGAGGTCGAAGTTGTCGATCCAGCCGTAGGGGCCGTAGTCGATGGTGAGCCCCAGGATCGACATGTTGTCGGTGTTCATCACGCCGTGGACGAAACCCACGCGCATCCAGTGCGACACCATCACCGCGGTGCGCTCGCAGACCTGCCCGAACCACTCGTCGCGTATTTCCTGCTTGTCGCTCCCGTGTAGACGGGGGCCCAATGAACCGGGCTCCCGCCCGCCCGGGCGCGACAGCTCCGGGAAATCCATTTCTATCGTGAAGTCGACCAGCTTCTCCAGCAGCGCCTTGTCGTCGCGCGAGGCCGGCAGCTCGAAGTTGCCGAAGCGGATGAACGACGGCGCGACACGGCACACCACCGCGCCCGGCTCCAGCTTCGGTCGCCCGTCGTAGAACATGTCGCGCTCGACCTCCTCGCCGGTCGCGACGAGGGAGAGCGCCCGCGTGGTGGGGACGCCCAGGTGGTGCATCGCCTCGCTGCAGAGAAACTCGCGCACCGAGGAGCGCAGCACCGCGCGGCCATCGGCGGTGCGGGAGTACGGCGTGGGGCCCGCTCCCTTCAGCTGCAGCTCCTGTCGGCCCCCCGCGGTGTCCCGCAGCTCGCCCAGGGTGATCGCACGCCCGTCGCCGAGCTGACCGGCCCAGTTGCCGAACTGGTGGCCGCCGTAATTGGCGGCGAAGGGGCGCATGCCTTCCAGCAGCGCGTTGCCCGCGAACACTGCCGCGAACTCGGGCGAGCGCACGTCGGCCTCGTTGAAGCCCAGCAGCGCCGCGACCTCCGCCGCATGCGCGATGAGGCGCGGGGCCGCCACCGGCGTCGGCGCGACGATGGAATAGAGAGCGCCGTGGACCTGGCGGCGGCGGTTCTCCGTGAGGGGGTCGCCGGGGAGGCCCTCGACGAAGGAGTTGGTGAAAAGGGGAAGGTTCATGCCGCATTTGAGCATGCCGGCGGCGGGTGGTTCGCGAACCGATGCGCCCCGGTCCCGGTCCAAGCCCGATGTCCTGGCACACCCCGGCCCTGCCGATTTCCTTCGCCCTGCTCGTCCTGGCGGGCCTGCTGGTAGCGCACTGGCTCGCCATCCGCGCCGTCCGTCGGCGGGTCGCTGAACACCGGACGCGGCTGGACAGCATCCTGCGCAACGCGCTCGACGCCATCGTCACGATCGACCAGCACGACCGGGTGCTCGATTTCAATCCTGCCGCGGAACGCATGTTCGGCTTCACGGCTGCCGAGGCCATCGGGCAGGAGATCGCTGTCCTCATCATCCCTTCCGAGCTTCGCGAGCGGCATCGCGTCGCCTTGGCGCGGCACATCGCCACGGGAGAGGCGCGAATCCTCGAGCGGCGCCTCGAGCTGGTCGCGGTGCGCAAAGGCGGCGAGAGCTTCCCCGTCGAGCTCGCGGTCACGCGCATCAGCACGAACCCGCCGCTTTTCACCGCGTACCTGCGTGACCTGAGCGCCCGAAACGCCGCGAATCTGGCGAGGCGCAGCAGCGAGGAGAGGCTCCGCGCCGTCGTGGACCAGGTGCGGGACTACGCCATCTTCACCATCGATCTCGATCGCCGCATCACTTCGTGGAACGAAGGCGCGCGCGCCGTCCTTGGTTATGAGGAGTCCGAGTTCGTGGGGCTTCGCGCCGAGGAGATCTTCACTCCCGAGGACCGCGAGGCCGGCGTTCCCGAGGGCGAGCTCGATGCCGCGGTTGCCGCGGGCCGCGCCCTCGACGACCGCTGGATGCAGCGCAGGGGGGGCGAGAGGTTCTTCGCGATGGGCTCGGTAACGGCGCTTCGCGACGAAGCCGGCGGCCTGGTCGGCTTCTGCAAGATCATGCGCGACCAGACGCCGCGGAAGCTGCGCGAGGCCGAGTTGCAGGCCACGGCCGAAGTGTCCCAGGTCATGGTCCAACAGCAGCAGCGGTTCCTCGCGATCCTTTCCCATGAGCTCCGCAACCCCCTGGCGCCGGTGCGCACCGCCGTGGAGATCCTGCGCCGGGAAGCGACCGCGAACCCCAGGATCGTCGAGATGATCGCTCGGCAGGTCGGCCACATGACCCGACTCATCGACGACCTCCTTGACCTCTCCCGGATCCACAGCGGCAAGATCGAGCTGCAGGTGGCGCCCATCGACCTGCGTGAAACGCTCGACCAGGCCCGCGAGGTCGCCGAGTCGCAGTGCAAGGTCCTGAAGCAGGAGCTCGTATGCGTCCTTCCGGATCGCCCGCTCGCGGTGCGCGCGGACGCCACGCGCTTGATCCAGGTCGTAGGCAACCTGTTGCACAACGCGTGCAAGTTCACGCCAGCGGGTGGACGCATCGAGCTCTCCGCCGCCAGCGAAGGCGGGGAGGCCGTGATCCGCGTGCGCGACAACGGCCCGGGGATCCCCGCCAGCAAGCTCGTCGGCATTTTCGGCATGTTCGCGCAACTCGGCGATGCCGGCCAGGGCAAGGGGGGCCTGGGTATCGGGCTGCACCTCGCGCGCAACCTGGTCGAGCTGCACGAGGGAACGATCGAGGCCTTCAGCGACGGCGAGGGGCGCGGCACCGAGTTCGTGGTGCGCCTGCCGCTCATATATCCGCAACCCGAGGAAGCGAAATCCCCATGAAATCCCGCCAGCGCGTCACCGCCCAGGAGCTCCCATCCAGCTGCCACTCCATCATGGCCGACATCGTGGCAAAGTTCGCCACCACCCACGACCTCCGCGAGCCCCGCTAAAATCATGACCGCGCAAACCCAGCAGAACGTCGTATCGACCTACGAAGACCGTCCCGAGGTCGGGGAAACCTTCGGCGATGCCATCCGCGTCGTCTCCTTCGACGGCAATACCTGGCGCGTGGAGGTGGCCGTGACGCGCATCGAATCCGCCGAGGCGGGCAAGCCCATCGTTTCGAAGCAGTACCCGAGCGTGCGCCTGGTGCTCTCCGCCGCCGCCGGCTTGGACCTCATGAACAAGCTGACCGAGGTCGCGGCCGCCCTCGAAGCCCAGGGCATCCTCAAGAAGAACCAGCCGCCGCCGCCCTCGGTGGTGCACCACTAGGCAATGGGATGAGGCTCCTCGCCCTGGCGATCGTGTGCCTCGCCGCGGCGGCGTGCGCCCACCAGCCCCGCAGCCCGGGGCGCCCCACCGTTTCCGTTCGGCCCGCCTGGCTCGCCGCCTCTGCCGCGCTCCACACGCGGTAACCGCGCCTCTCGTGCAAGCGAAGGAAG
>JBBQBW010000222.1:0-5345 GCA_038318025.1 Burkholderiales bacterium
AGGCGAGCAACCTCGGCCAGGAATCGGCTCACAACGTTGGAGGCCTCGCGGCTTCGCCTCTAGCTTCGATTATTAGCTGCTTGCGCTGCTTCGTCGCCCCGCCTTCAGCTTTCTTGAATCACGCTCTCGGAGTTGACCCCATAAAGGATGAGATCTGCGGATGCGGCGATCTGATTGCGAAGCCGCTGAGAGTAGTAGCGCATGCCGATACAGCGTCTACACCCCGCTGTTTCCGGTCGAAGATAGAGCACGCTCACATCTCGCGAACATAGGGGGCACAAGTACCCTTCGCGGGCCCAGGGAACGTGTCAAGACGACCAACCCACACTCTTCAGAGTGAAAATGCCCCAGCGAATTGGACGGAATTGGACGACATTGGACGGCGGAACTGGCGGAAGGTGTGAGATTCGAACTCACGGGAGGCTTGCGCCACCGCCGGTTTTCAAGACCGGTGCCTTAAACCGCTCGGCCAACCTTCCATGCGGGTAGTTTATCCCGCCGGTTTTGGTGTGCTAACTCTCCGGGATCCAAGCTCAAGTTTAGCTCAGGCGGTATTCCACCCGAGCAGCACCGCCCCCCCCCACCGCTGGCCCTTCACGAAAGGGGAATCGTAAGCGCCGTTGGTGCGGCGGATCTGGGCGGCGACCGACGCAAGCCGCATCGAGGTGCGGGCGGCGCCGACGGCGGTGCGGGTGATGGCGCCCTGGACGCCGCGAACCTTACACGCGCCGCGGCAGGAACACCTCCCGCGTTCCGCCAGAAAGCGAGCCAGTTTCCACTGATCGGCACGTAGTTTCACTCTCTCCGGAATCAATGCACCATTCTGGACAGAGTGGCGCATTTGCCAAGCCATTGATCCGAAAAAGATTTGGAATAAGCGCCCAGGGACTTGAAACTGGGCGCCTCCTCCCATACTCTAATCACAGGTCCATTTTGACCTGCCCACTTCCAGGAGCTTCACACCATGCAACCTGACAACCCGCTGATGCGGCAAGGCACCACGGCTTCGCCGGCGCTCGCCCAGAACCGGGTGCTGCGCAATACCTATTTCCTGCTCGCCCTTTCGATGGTGCCGACGGTCCTTGGCGCGTGGATCGGCGTGAAGGCCGGATTCTCGTTCTTCGCCGGCAGCCCGGCCGTGAGCTTCATCCTGTTCCTGGCCATCGCGTTCGGTTTCTTCTATGCGATCGAGAAAACCAAGAACAGCGTCTGGGGCGTGGCGTTGCTGCTCGGCTTCACGTTCTTCATGGGCCTCATGCTCTCCCGGCTCATCGGGATGGTGCTGGGCTTCTCGAACGGGGCCAGCCTGATCATGCTGGCGGGTGGCGGCACTGCAGCCATCTTCGCGACCATGGCCACACTCGCCACCACCATCAAGCGCGACCTGGCGCCGCTGGGGAAATTCCTGTTCGTCGGCGTGATCATGCTGCTCTTGGCCGCTTTCGCGAACATCTTCCTGCAGATCCCGGGGCTGATGATCGCGATCTCGCTCATCGCCATCGGCATCTTCTCGGCGTTCATGCTTTATGACATCAACCGCATCGTCACCGGCGGCGAGACCAACTACGTGACGGCGACGCTGGCGGTGTACCTCAGTGTCTATAACGTGTTCGCCAACCTGCTGGTGCTCCTCGGCATCACGGGCGGCAGCAGCGACTGAGGGTCATGGCCTGAGGGCCGGACTTGAAAAAACCCTTTGAGGGGCGCCGCAAGGCGCCCCTTCTTCATTTCGGCCGGTCGAAGACCGCGATCGATTCCACGTGCCCGGTATGGGGGAACATGTTGACCACCCCCGCCGCCAGCAACCGGTAGCCCTTCACGTTCACCAGCAGGCCCGCGTCGCGCGCGAGCGTCCCCGGGCTGCAGGAGACATAGACAATTCGTGTGGGAGCGCCGCTGTCCGGCAGCGCCTTGCAGATCTCCAGCGCGCCATCGCGCGGGGGGTCGATCAACAACCGCTGCACCGGCCCGAGCTTCTCGAGCGCGCCGGCCGCATCGGCATACAGGTCATAGGCCACGAACGACGCGAGCGACTCGAGCCCGTTGGCCCGGGCGTTCTCGCCCGCACGTGCCACCAGGCCCGGCGAGCCCTCCATGCCGATCACGTGGGCCCCGCGGGTGGCGATGGGCAGCGAGAAGTTGCCCAGGCCGCAGAAGAGGTCCCCCACGCGCTCGCCCGGCTGCGGGTCGAGCAGGTCCACCGCGCGCTTCACCAGCACCCGGTTCACGCCCGCGTTCACCTGGGTGAACTCCGTCGGCCGATAGGCCATCGCGAGCCCGAACTCGGGCAGGTGGTAATCGAGCGCGGGCGCCTCCAGCGGATACCAGGGGTGCGCGGTGTCCGGCCCCTTGGGCTGCAGCCACCACTGGATGCCATTGCGATCGGCGAAGGCCTTGAGACGCTCCTGGTCCTCGGCCGGGATCGGCTCCAGGTGGCGCAGCACGAACACCGTCACGTTCTCGCCCACGGCGAGCTCGATCTGGGGGAGCCGGTCGCGGATCTTCATCGCGGTGAACATCTCGCGCATCTCCGGGATCAGCTTCGACACCTGCAGCGGCAGCACCTCGCACGAAAGCGTGTCGGCGACGAAACTCGAGCGCCGCTCGTGGAAGCCCACCAGCGCCACCCCTTTCTTCACCACGTAGTGCACCGAAAGGCGCGCGCGGGTGCGGTAGCGCCACGCCGGACCGATGATCGGTGGCAGCACCTGCTCGGGCTTGACCTTCCCCAGTCGCTGCAGGTTGTCCTCCAGCACCCGCTGCTTGGCGGCCACCTGGGCGGAGGCCTCGATGTGCTGCATGGCGCAGCCGCCGCAAATGCCGAAGTAGCGGCAGCGGGGCGCTACGCGCTGCGAGCTTTCCTGGAGCACCTCGGTGACCGAACCCACGTCGAAGTTGCCGCGGCTCCTGCGGCGCATGTACTTCACCCGCTCGCCGGTCACTCCGCCGTCGAGGAACACCACCTTGCCGTCGACGTGGGCGACGCCGATGCCTTCATGGTCGATGGATTCGATCAGCGCCTCGGGCGCCTCGCTCACGACCCGCACGAGGTCTTGGGCATCGAGAACACCTGGCGCACGATCGGCTTCACGACCTGCACGCCGTTGATGGTGTAGGTGAGGGTGGCCTGGTTGCCGCTCGCGAAATTGAAGGTCATGGTGCCCACGACTTCGGGCGTGACGGGGCGCCACGGGCTCGCGTCGAACGCGGGTCCCGAGAAGCGGTAGAGGGTGCCGGTGATGCCGCCGGAGGGCTGGCGGCTGCTGTCGGTCATGGCGTACCAGGCGGGACGGCCGTCGGCGCCGTAGGTGAAGAGCGTGGCGAAGAGCTTGTCGCCCTGGTGCGCGATGTTGACGCCCCAGCCCGACTCGTCCGCCTTCCACCACAGGTCCTGGTAGTTGGTGGCGTAGCTGCGGTCGAAGCCCGACCAGGTGCACGCGGGCGGGGTCGAGAATTCCTGGCGCGTGATCGACTTGGTCACCTGGTTGCCGTCGATCGAGTACGTGAGGGTCCCGGTGGCGCGCGTGGGGAAGGCGACGCGCATCGTCCCGACCAGGATCGACGCGGCGCCGGTGAACGGCACGGCGTTGAACGCCGGGCCCGTGGTGCGATAGAGCTCGCCCTGGTAGGAGCCATCGGCCTGCTGCGCGCCGTTGGACATCACGTACCACATCGGGCGTGCGTCGCGGTCGTAGGTGAAGAGCGTGCCAAAGAGGGTGTGGCCCTGGTGGTTGAAATTGATCCCCCAGCCCGACTCGGCTGCGTTCCACCACAGGTCGGTGTAGTTCTGGTCCACCGTGGAGGCGTGCAGCTTGAGGTTGTACGCTCCGGTGCCATCGGCCTCCCAGTGGGCCACCTGCGCGTAGTACACACCGGGGTCGAGGCGGCGCGTGATGCCGAAGTGGTTGTCGCCGCGCTGGGCGTCGTCCTCGGCCTCCAGCGCGGAGCCGCTCGCGTCGAGCAAGGTCCCCACGGTGTCGATGTTGGGCCCGTCGGTGTAGAGGCTCACCCAGGACGGCGCCGCGATGGTGAACTTGTAGACGTCCACGTCGCCCACGTAGTCGATGCGCATGCCGTCGAACGCGAGCCCGCCGGCGACCTGCTCGAGCGGCGTGCCCGTGGGCATGGCGGCGAGGTCCTGGAAGCGGTTGGGGGCGTCGTCGGGCGCTCGGCCGGAGGCGGTGATATAGGCCGCGATCTGCGGCTCGAACACCTCGAAGCGGCTGTAGAGCGCCTCCTCGTTCAGGTTGGTGCAGCTCATGCCGCCCTCGTTGCGCACCGTGGTGCCGGTGAGGATGCCGCGCAGCAGCAGCGACTCGCCAGAGAGCGTGAAGAGACCGGAGCCGCTGGAGCCGCCCTGGATGATGCCGCTCGCGAAGCGCACGCCGTACATGTCCTGGGGTCGGCCGACCACGCGGTACTCGCGGGAGATCGCGCCGAGCGCCACCCGGCTGGTGTCGCCCGTCGGGTGGCTGATGCTCACGATCGAGGCGCCGGGGGTGAGCCGCGTTGGATCCCAGCCCGAATACACCGCGCCCATGGGAGTGGGCAGGTTCATGCGCAGCAGCGTCGAGTCCACGTTGTAGTTCGAGTACACCAGCTGGGCGCCTCCGCTCACCTGCAGCTGGCTGGGCGACACGGTCGGCAGGCCGCATTCCAGCGTCTCGTAGAACCACAGCGTGGTGAGCGACGCGGCCGCGGCGGCATTGTCGATGCAATGGTTCGCGGTGAGGATGTAGGCGGCGGGAAAGAGCTCGGTGTTGATGAGCGTGCCGGTGCACACGTAGCCGGAGCCGCCATCGACGAAGGCGAGGCGCATCACCGATTTCTTGCGCTCCGCCATCGCCGTGTCGATGAGGGGGTTACCCGTGGAGCAGCTGGTGGAGACGGTGCAGGTGCCCGCGGCCTTGGCGAGCGGCGACATGTCGAGGTGAAGCACCGACTCCACGCCGACCGCATCGGGGGCGGGCTCCACGGCGCTGAAGACCTCGATCACCTGCGTATCGCCGGGCGTCCACGGCGTCCACGCCTCATTGCCCGCGTAGGGATCGAGCGGCATCGACTCGACGCGGCCGTCGCGGCCCTGGGCACGCAGCTCCATGACACCCGGCACTGCGGCGAGCGCGAGCTTCACCCGCAGGCCCTCGGCCCCCTCGGAGCGCGCGGTGAATCGAGTGACGAACCCACCGTCGGCCGGCTGCCAGGCGAGGCTCGCGATGGCCTTGGGAAGCGCCCGTACGGTGCCCACGCGCATGCGGCCCGCGGGCGTCTCGGCGCCGGCGGCCACCTTCTGGTCCGGCGCCGCGAGGCTTGCCAGGAGCGGCGCGGGCAGCGCGGGGGCGCGG
>JBBQBW010000223.1:0-5342 GCA_038318025.1 Burkholderiales bacterium
AACAGCGCGAGCTCCGAGCGGCGCGCGCCGATGCTGGAGGGCCGATTGTTCGCGTAGCTCGCGATCACCCGGAAGGGATGGGACTCCTCGATGGCGAGCGTCACGGCGAAGGCCGCGCCGCGATCGTCGAACGGGACCACCTCCGCATGGATGCGCTCGGCGAGGCCCGATTCCCGCAGTAGCGCCAGGCGATCCTGCAGCGTGGGCATGTGCAGGACCTCGTCGCCACGGGGCAGGATCCACGCTCGCAACGCGACCTCGCGGTTCCAGAACGTGGGGGGCGAGACGTTCACCGCCACGATCCGCGCGGCCTCCAGGCGCAGGCGCACGCGTCCCCCGGAGATCTCCTGGTCCGGCAGCACCACCCGCGAACCCATGTAGCCCATCGCCTCGAGGCGCACCGTGAGCCGACTCGCGAGCTGACGCAGGTCCGCGCCCATGACGCTGCGGCCGATCAGCTCGCGAGCGAGTTCCTCGACCTCGTGGCTCGCGAGCAGCGCCGGACCGTCGAGGTCGACGCTCTCGAGGACGATCGCCGCGCCGACAACGCGACGCTCGATTGCGGAAGGCGCCGGCAACGTGGCATCGCCTTGCGCCAGGGCGTGATGGCCTGCGAGCGCCATCCATGCCGCGAGCGCCGCACGCACGAGCTTCAAAGCGTCGGCTGCGGCACGGGACAGGAATCCATCGCGGCGGGCAGGAAATAGGCGAGCCCCGAATCGCGCGGCGCGGGGCGGGCGGCGAACTCGAGCGAGCTCGATTTCCCGGCGAGTCGTGCAATGCATCGCCCGGCGAGGATCAGGTCGTTGTCGAGGAAGCGCGCGAGCGGCGCCGACAGCACGCCCGCCAGGTCGATGGCGGGGGAATCGAACTGGATCGTGCCGTCGATGCCGAGCTGCGACGAGGCGGTGATGCGGCTCCTCGGGCTCACGATGAAGGTCGGCGAGCCGATGCGGATGTTGCCGCCGTCTCCACCGAAGGCATTGGCGTCCACCGTCGCGTCGAGGAGGATCAGTGTGGCGGCCTCGAGCGCCACGTTGCCGCCATCGCCGAAGCCCCTGCCCACGGAAGTGGTGACGCGCCCCTCCAGGAGCAACGCACGATCGGACACCGTGATCGAGATGTTGCCGCCGTCGGCCTCGATCGCACGGGTGGCGACGACACCCTTCAGGTCGAGGTTGGCAGTCACGAGCGTGATGTCGCCCGCAAGGCCAGGAGGAGAACTGCTGTCGCCGGCGTCGATGCTCTCGGAGAAGATGCGGCTAGCAGGGTCGACACCGATGCCAGCGCTCGCCGCCACCACGATCCTGCCGCCGTCGCCGGAACCCTTGGAGCTCGCGAACAGGACCGCGCCATCGGACATCAGGACGCGCTCGGCCGCGATCAGGATCGAGCCCCCCGAGCCGCCGCGCCCGGTGGCGGGATCGGCTTCGGTCTCGGCGAAGAACCCGGTGTTCGCGCCATCGATGCGGACCGTACCGCTGGCACGCACGTCGATCGTCCCGCCGTCGCCGGTGGCCCCCGCGCGGGACGACACGGCCGCCCCCGAGAGGATCGAAACGTCCCTCACCTCGAGCGTCATGCGGCCCGCGTTGCCGCTGCCTTCGCTTTGCGTCTGCAGCCGGCCGCGGTCGCGCAGGATCACGTCGCGCGCGCGGATCACGAGGTCCCCGCCGCGGCCGGACGAGAAGGTGTTGGCGACGATCGCGCTCGGCCCCGTCGGATTACCCTGGGTATCCCGGCGGCGGTAGCCCGCCACCTCGACATCGCCCTCCACCACGAGCGTGACGCTGCCGCCGTTGCCGGTGGACCGGGGTGTCGCCGAGCTGCTGATCTCGCCGCCATCGAGCACTCGCACGCTGGCCGCGCGGATGACGATCGTGCCGCCGTTGCCGCCCGCCTCGGCGTTGGCGAAGAGGCCGCTCGGGAGCACGAGGCCGGTCCCCGGCTCGTCGCGGAACCCGGAGATCGTGAGGGCGCGCACGGCCACCTCGAGCGGCCCGCCGCTTCCCGTCCCTCGCGAGCTGGTAGCGACCTGCGCTCCGCCCGAGACCACTAGCGTATCGGCGGTGATCCCTACGCCCAACGCGCCGCCCGAGGCGAGGGCGATGCTCTGCACGAAAGCCGCGTCGCGCAGCTCGATCACCGGTGCGGCGAGCATCACGCGCCCGGCCCGTCCGCCGCCGAACGAATTGGCGACCACGTTGGTAGGCGCCGCACCCTCGCCGGCCACCAGGATTCGCTCCGTGGCGGTCACCGATAGCGAGCCGGCATCCCCGGACGTGCATCCCGGGTCGCAGCTCGTGTCCACCAGCGCGCCCGCATCAATCACCACGTTGCGCCCCGCAAGGCGGATCGTCCCGGCATTGCCTTCCCCCAGCGTGAGGGCGAGCACCTCAGCTCCATGGGCCACGAGGGTATCGGTCGCCGCCACGTCGATCGCGCCTCCCCCTCCTCGCCGCGTGTTGGCATCGAGCCTCGAGTGGTCGAGGACGATCTCGCCGCCACGAATGTAGATGGACCCGCTGCCGGTCGAAGCGTTGGCGGCTTCGGCGACGCTCACGCGCGTCCCGTTCAGCACCTGCACCCGTCCCATGCCGCCGAAGCCGCTGGGCGTCATCGCGCGGCCGATGGCGACCTCGCCGGCCCCGCGGGTCGCTACCAGCCCGACAGTGCCGGCCGGCGCGCTCAGCACGCCCGAGCCAGTGCCGCGCTCCACCAGCACGTCGCCGCCCACCAGGCCGATCAGCGCCCCGCTGCGCGCCACGAGCGTGGCCCCGGAAACCGCCACGGCGCCCGAAGCGCCGGCGAAGGCGAAGGCGGCAGGTACCGTCATCGAAAGCGACACGCCATCGGCAATCGACGCGCTGAAACGCGTGCCGTCGGCAAACCGCATCCCGTGGGCGGAGGTGGCGTAAAAGGCCGCCGGCACGTTGATCGAGGCGCCCTGCCCGAAGAGGAACCCGGCGGTGTTCAGCAGGAACAGGTTGGCGGTGGCGCCGGCCTCCATCCGGATCGCGCCGAAGATCTCGGAGCGCCCGCTCTGCGTGATCCGCGCGATCACGTTATCGATATGGGTGAGACCGGTGAACGTGACGCTCTCGTTGCGGGCGACGTTGAACACCTGGAAGCTGTGGAACAGATTGGGGCCGGCGACCCGACCGAAGACGGAGGGGATGACGATGTTCGGTCCGTTGAAGAGGCGCGGCGTGCCGAGGCTGCCGTCGGTGGCTACCTGCGCCGGAGCCGGCGCGGCGACGCACGCGAGCAGCAGGGCCGCGAGGCACTTGCGAGGTCTTGCCCTGCGGTGAAGCCAGAGGATGCGCATCTGGACCGCCTTCCCTTTTTTGTCGATTATAGGCGGGGGGGTTCGGTGGCTGTACTGATTAATCAGCGACTGCAATGCGCAGGAATGCGAGGGCGCTCCCGCAAAGTAAAAACGGGCCCGGAAGGGGAGCCGGGCCCGCGAGGGTGATGCATCCCGAGCCGGCGGGAGACACGCCGGCCACGGGCCACTCCCTCTCCCATGGGAGAGGGCCGGGGAGAGGGTCCCCGCCTAGTCGGCCTGCTTCCTCAGGAATGCCGGGATGTCCAGCATGTCCACGCCCGAGTGGCGCATTGCCTCGATGGTCACGTCGCGGCGCCGGCGCATCGCGGTGGGCTGGTCGAGCTCCTCGTAGTTCACCGCCGGAGCGCCGATCGCGTCGTCGGTCCCGGTGCGCTGGACGACTTGCATCACCGGCTGCTGGCGCTGCGCCGCGGGGCCGCCCAGTCCCGTGGCCACGATGGTGACGCGCAACGCATCGCCGATCGCCTCGTCGATCACGCTGCCGTAGATCACGGTCGCGTCCTCGGCGGTGAACGAGCGGATCGTGTTCATCACCTCGTGCACTTCCTTCAGTTTCATCGAGTGGCTGGCGGTGATGTTGATCAGCACGCCACGGGCACCGGACAGGTGGATGTCCTCGAGCAGCGGCGAATGCACGGCTTGCTCCGCCGCCATCTGCGCGCGCTCCGGCCCCGAGGCCGTCGCCGATCCCATCATCGCGACGCCGTTCTCGCTCATCACCGTGCGCACGTCGGCGAAGTCCACATTCACCATGCCGGGGCAGTTGATCACCTCGGCGATGCCGGCCACGGCACCGTTCAGCACGTCGTTGGAGGCGCGGAACGCGTCTTCGTAAGTCACGTCCTCGCCGAGAACGGCCATGAGACGGTCGTTGGGAATGATGATGAGCGAGTCGACGTGCTGCTTGAGCAACTCGATCCCGACCGCCGCCACCTTCTGGCGCTTGCCCTCGAAACTGAACGGCTTGGTCACCACGGCGACCGTGAGGATGCCCATCTCGCGGGCGATCTCGGCTACCACCGGCGCGGCCCCGGTGCCCGTGCCCCCGCCCATGCCGGCGGTGACGAACAGCATGTCGGCGCCGCTGATCAGCTCGGCGATGCGCTCGCGGTCCTCCTCCGCGGCGAGCCGTCCCACGTCCGGGTTGGCGCCGGCGCCCAGCCCCTTGGTGGTGCCCGTGCCCAGCTGCAGCGTGGTGCGGGCGAGGTTCCTCTTGAGCGCCTGGGCGTCGGTGTTCATCGAGATGAACTCCACGCCCTGCACCCCGTTGTTGATCATGTGGTCCACGGCGTTGCCGCCGCATCCACCCACTCCCACCACCTTGATGACCGCCTCAGGCGTCTGGCTTTCCAACAGCTCGATCATGATCGTCTCCTTTGTTGTGACTGCGCGTACCACTTCAGAAATTTCCCTTGAACCACGACTTCATCTTTTCGAAGATTTCCTTGAATCCCGCGCCCTGCATCTTCGCGTGCCGGTCGCGCTTCACCTGGTCCAGCCCCGCCATGAGAAGCCCCATCGCGGTCGAATATCTCGGGTTGCGCACCACTTCCTGGAGCGCCCCGGTGTAGCGCGGGTAGCCCACGCGCACCGGCATGTGGAAGACCTCCTCGCCCAGCTCCACCATTCCCTTCATCAGCGAGGAGCCGCCGGTGATCACGATCCCGGAGGAGAGCAGCTCCTCGAGGCCCGCGGAGCGCAGCTCGCGCTGGATCAGCGAATAGAGCTCCTCCACGCGCGGCTCGATCACCTCGGCGAGCGTCTGGCGCGACAGCTCTCGGGGCCCGCGATCGCCCACGCCCGGGACCTCGATCATCTCGGTGGAGGAGGCGAGCTGGCGCAGCGCCACTCCCTGGGCCATCTTCAGCTCCTCGGCATCCTTGGTCGGGGTGCGCAGCGCCATCGCCACGTCGTTGGTGATCTGGTCGCCGGCGATCGGGATCACCGAGGTGTGCTTGATCGCGCCCTCGGTGAACACCGCGATGTCGGTGGT
>JBBQBW010000224.1:0-5340 GCA_038318025.1 Burkholderiales bacterium
GAGCTCCGCCACGCGGCGCTCGTGCTCGGGAAAGCGATAACCGTGCAGGAACACGATCGCGACGGAGCGCAAGCCCTCGCGCCGCATCGCCTCGAGGTCGCGCCGCGCGGCCGCCTCGTCCAGCGGCGTCACCACCTCGCCGCGGGCACCGACGCGCTCGGTCACCTCCATCACACGCTTGTAGAGAAGCTCCGGGAGCTTGATGTGGCGGTCGAAGATGCGCGGCCGGTTCTGGTAGGCGATGCGCAACTGGTCGCGAAAGCCGCGCGTCACGAAGAGCACCGTGGGCTCGCCCTTGCGCTCGAGGAGCGCGTTGGTGGCGACCGTGGTGCCCATCTTCACCGCCTCGATCTTCTCTACCGGGATCGGCGCGTCCTTCGCGACCCCCAGCAGGTGGCGGATGCCGGCGATAGCGGCGTCGCGATACTGTTCCGGATTCTCCGAGAGCAGCTTGTGGGTGGTGAGGGCACCCTCCGGGTCGCGCGCGACGATGTCGGTGAACGTGCCGCCGCGGTCGATCCAGAATTGCCAGCGCCCCGCTGCGCTCACCGCCCCTCCAGCAGCGCGCGGCCCTCGGGGCCGGCCGTTACCGCCCACTCCTCCTGGGCGGCCTTCGCGGCGTCACGCAGCTTCGATCGCAGCTCCGGGGAAAGGTCGGTCGCGATGGTCATGCCGTTCTCCCGCATGCGCGCGTAGTTCTGCGCGAGGCGTCCGACCAGCGCCTGCCACTGCCGCGCCTCGGTCTCCACGCCGGCCGCTTCGAGCGCCGCGCGAGTCGCCGGATCGAGCGCCTTCCACTTGTCCAGGTTCACCGTGGTGAAACTGAGCGGAATGGCGTAGTTGATCGCGGTGAACTTCGGCAGGTGCTCCCAGAGTTTTCGGCCCGCGCCTCCATCGCCGGAGGAGAGGACCGCGTCGATCTCGCCGGCCGTGAGCTTGGGTGGCAGGTCGGCGAAGGACACCACGCTCGCCTGGGCGCCGAGGCGCTTGAAGAGCTCGGTACCGGTGCGGTCGTAGGTGCGGATCCTGAGCCGCGCGACCTCTTCCGGCGTGGTGGCGTTGCCCTTGGCCCAGATGCCCGACGGGGGCCAGGGCGTGGAATAGAGCAGCTTCTGGTTGTGCTTCGCGAACGCCGCCTCGTAGGCGGGCCGCGCGGCATCGTTGAGGCGGCGCGCCTGAGCGATGTCGCCGGCAACGAACGGCAGGGAGGAGAGACCGAAGATGGGATGCTCGTCGCCGAGGGCGCCGCCAAAGGTGTTGGCCATGGCCACCTTGCCCTCGGCCACCGCCTTCAGCTGCTCGCGGGATTTGTAGCCCAGCTTCGCGTCGGGCATCGTCACCACGGAGAGCTTGCCGTGCAGCTTGTCGGCCACGATGCGCGCGAAGAACGTATCGCCCTCGCCCGGCAGGGAGGTCGCCGGATACTCGTTCGCCAGCGCCCACTGCTCACCCGGCACGTGCGCGATCGCCGCACCCGCAAGCGAAACCGCGCCCGTTGCCAGCACGCTCATCCACTTCCCTCGACCTCGGTATGCCATGGCTGTATCCGTGTTCCAGAGGTTACCCCGCCCCAACCACCGACAATAGCGTGACACGGACAACCGTGCGATGCTAGAAAGCCCTGTCGCCCCACCACCCCCACCGAGGAGCCTCGAGCCCCATGAAACGACTTGCCACCCTGGCCGCAGCACTGGCCTTCGCCACCGGCGCCGTCGCCCAGACCAAGTGGGACATGCCCACCGCCTACGCGCCCACCAATTTCCACACCGAAAACGTGATGCAGTTCGCCGCCGACGTCGACAAGGCCACGGGGGGCAAGCTCAAGCTCCAGGTGCACCCGGGCGCCTCCCTCTTCAAGGCGCCGGAGATCAAGCGCGCGGTGCAGGGCGGCCAGGCCCAGATCGGCGAGATCCTGATCTCCGGCTACGCCAACGAGGACCCGCTCTTCGGCATCGATTCCGTCCCCTTCCTCGCCACCAGCTATGCGGACGCCGCCAAGCTCTGGAAAGTCTCACGCAAGGCGATCGAGGACCGCTTCGCCAAGCAGGGGATGGTGCTGCTCTACGCGGTGCCGTGGCCCCCGCAGGGCATCTATGCCAACAAGCCCATCGGTTCGATCGCCGACATGAAGGGCCTCAAGCTGCGCGCCTACAACCCGTATACCGCGCGCATCGCCGAGCTGGCCGGCGCCCAGCCGGTGACGATCCAGGTAGCCGAGCTGGCGCAGGCCTTCGCCACGGGCGCGGTCAACGCCAACATCACCTCCGGGGCCACCGGCTACGACACCAAGACCTGGGAGGTGGTGAAGTACTACTACGACACCCAGGCGTGGATCCCGAAGAACATCATCTTCGCCAACCGCAAGGCGTTCGACGCGCTCGACAAGGCCACCCAGGCCGCGCTCATGAAGAGCGCCAAGGAGGCCGAGGCGCGCGGCTGGAAGACCTCCGAAGAGAAGGCGAAGTGGTACCTCGAGCAGCTCGCCAAGAACGGCATGACCGTCGGCCCGCCGTCCCCGCAGCTGAAGGGCGACCTGCGCAAGATCGGCGAGACCATGACCGGCGAGTGGTTGGAGAAGGCCGGGCCTGAGGGCAAGGCGATCGTGGACGGGTTCCAGAAATGACCTTGAGGAGGGCGCTGGACACCCTCTACGACGCCGCGGGTTTCCTCGCGGCGTTTTTCATGGTCGGGATCCTCTTCATGGTGCTGGCGAGCGTCGTGGGCCGGCTGGCAGGCTTCAACCTGCGCGGCTCCGACGCCTACGCCGGCTACTGCATGGCCGCGGCGAGCTTCCTCGCGCTCGCCCATACGCTGCGCCGCGGGGAGCACATCCGCGTGACGCTCTTCCTCGAGCGCTTCGATGGACGCTTCCGGCGCCCGCTGGAGATCTGGTCCCACGCGGCGGGCGCCTTCTTCTGCGGCGCGCTCGCCTTCTACAGCGCGCGGCTCGTGTGGCAGTCCCACACGTTCAACGACGTCTCGCAAGGCACCGACGCGACCCCGCTCTGGATCCCCCAGGTGCCGATGGCGCTGGGCGCGCTGCTGCTCCTGGTGGCGATGGTGGACGGCTTCGTCCGGGCGATCCGCGGCGGCGCGGTTCCGGAACCCGCCTCCCGCGACCTCAAGCTCATGGAATAGCCGTGGACGGCCTCATCACCATACTGCTGGTCGTGCTGCTCTTCGTCCTGCTGGGCAGCGGGCTGTGGATCGGTGTTTCCCTGCTGGGCGTCGCGTGGATCGGCATGGAGCTCTTCACCAGCCGTCCGGTGGGCGACGCGATGGCGGTGACCATCTGGGGGTCGGTCTCCTCGTGGACGCTCACCGCCCTGCCGCTCTTCATCTGGATGGGGGAGATCCTCTTCCGCACCAAGCTCTCGGAGGACATGTTCCGCGGGCTCGCTCCGTGGCTGTCGCGCATCCCGGGGCGGCTGCTGCACACCAACATCATCGGCTGCACCATCTTCGCGGCGGTCTCGGGATCGAGTGCGGCCACCTGCGCGACCATCGGCAAGATGACGCTGCCGGAGCTGGCCCGCCGCGGCTACCCCGAAGACATGACCATCGGCACGCTCGCCGGCGCCGGCACCCTGGGTCTGCTGATCCCGCCCTCGATCATCATGATCGTCTACGGCGTGACCGCCGAGGTCTCGATCACACGCCTCTTCATTGCCGGCGTCGTGCCGGGGCTGGTGGTGGCGGCGCTCTTCATGGGCTACACCATCGTCTGGTCGCTCCTGCACCCGGACCGGATCCCACCCCCGGACGCGCCGACGACGTTCGGCGAGAAGCTCCATGCCTCGCGCAACCTGCTCCCGGTAGTGGCGCTGATCGCGGCGGTGCTGGGATCGATCTACGTGGGCATCGCCACCGCCACCGAGGCGGCTGCCCTCGGCGTGGTGGGCTCGCTAGCGCTGTCGGTCGTTCAGGGCTCGATGAGCGCGAAGGTGTTCGCGGCGAGCCTCATGGGCGCCACGCGCCTCTACTGCATGATCGCCTTCATCCTCGCGGGAGCCGCGTTCCTCACGCTCTCGATGGGCTATATCGGGCTACCCAGGCGCCTGGCGGAGTTCATCGGCGCCCTGGGGCTCTCGCAGGTGGGGCTGCTTTTCTGGCTGATGGTTTTCTACATCGTGCTCGGATGCTTCCTCGACGGCATCTCGATGGTGGTGCTCACCATGGGCGTGATCCTGCCCACGATCCAGAAGGCCGGCATCGACCTCATCTGGTTCGGCATCTTCCTCGTCCTGGTGGTGGAGATGGCGCAGATCACCCCGCCGGTGGGGTTCAACCTCTTCGTGCTCCAGGGCATGACGCGCCGGGATATCACCTGGATCGGCTGGGTTTCGCTGCCGCTCTTCGCGCTGCTGGTACTGGCCGTGGGAATGCTGTATCTCTTCCCCGGTCTCGTGACCTGGCTGCCCTCGAAGATGAATTAGAATGTCCGGGTCACCTGGCATGCGGAGGATCGTATGAACGACAAGACGGTAAGGGACGCCGTTCTGGACACCGTGCTGAACCAGATCGACACCAACGATCCGCCCGAAGCCCGCATCACGTACGACCGCCTGATCGAGGGCGGCGCCTCGAATAGCCAGGCCTTGAACCTCATGGGCGCGGCACTGCGCGTGGAGATGAGCCGCATGCTCTCGGAGGCCACACCCTTCGACAACGAGCGCTACTCCGTCGCGCTGCGCAAGATCCCCGCGGGAAACGGCTGACGCTTGTGCCTGATCGTCCTGGCATGGAAAGCGCGAGCCGACCTGCCTCTCGTGGTCGCCGCCAACCGCGACGAGTGGCGCGAGCGGGCGGCCGAGCCGCTGCACTCCTGGCCTGACGCCCCCGAGATCCACGCCGGCCGCGACCTGAAGGCGGGCGGCACCTGGATGGGATTCACGCGCGGCGGGCGCTTCGCGGCGATCACCAATTTCCGCGACCCGGGCGACCGCAAGTCCACGGCGCCCTCTCGCGGCGCGCTGGTGACGGAGTTCCTCGCCGGCTCCGAGCCGCCGCGCCGGTACTTCGCGGGCCTCGCGCAGCGCGCCTCGTTCTACAACGGCTTCAATCTCATCGCCGGCGACAGCGCCGAGCTCTGGTACTTCGGCAGCCGCGAGGGCGCGGGGCGCGCCATCGAGCCTGGCGTGCACGGCCTTTCAAACCACCTGCTGGATGAGCCGTGGCCCAAGGTGGTGCGGGCGCGCACGGCGATGGAAGCGGCGCTGCGCGATCGCGACCCGGTGCCACGCCTCTTCGACGCGCTCTCCGACGCCGCGGTCGCGCCCGACGATTCGCTGCCCGAAACCGGCGTCGGCCACGAGTGGGAACGGCGCCTCGCCTCGGCCC
>JBBQBW010000225.1:0-5330 GCA_038318025.1 Burkholderiales bacterium
TGGATCGCGCGCTCGTACCGGGCCAGCGCGATGTCGCGCTCGGCCTGCGCCGCGCCCAGCTGCGCCGTGAGCCGCCCGGCCTGGAAGATCGGGATGTTCACGCTGGGAATGAAGCTCCACGCGAACGAGCCACCGCCGAAGAGGCCGGAGAGCTGGCTGCTGGCGGTGCCGACGCTGCCGGTGAGGGTGATCGACGGGAAGAAGGCAGCCCGCGCGGCGCCGATGTCGGCGTTGGCCGAGCGCAGCAGCTCCTCGGCCTGGCGCACGTCGGGGCGCCGCAGCAGCACCTCCGAGGGCAGCCCTTCGGGGATCGCGCGCAAGCCGGAGACCTGCGCGGTGCCGAAACCCGCGGGGAGCCGGGCGGCCTCGACGGGTGCCCCCACCAGCAGCTGCAGCGCGTTGGTGTCCCGCGCCACCTGGCCTTCATATCGCGCGGCGTCGGCGCGCGAGGTCTCGACGATGGTGCTCGCCTGGGCGAAGTCGAGCCGCGAGACGGCACCCAGCTCGTAGCGCTTCTGGGTGAGGCCGAAGCTCGCTTCCTGAGAAGCGAGGGTCGCTTGCGAGACCGAGAGCAGCTCGCGATCGGCGGCGAGCGTGAGCCAGGCGTTGGCGACCTCGGCGATCAGCGTCAACTGCGCTGCACGCCGCGCCTCCTCGGTGGCTAAGAACTGGCGCAGCGCCGCCTCCGACAGGCTCCTCACGCGACCGAAGAGGTCGAGCTCGAAGCCGGCCACGCCCGCCGAGGCGCTGTAGTTCTCGGTGTTGGGGTTGTCGCCGGTGCGGGTCATGGAAACGCCGCCTGCCACCGTGGGCAGCCGCGCCGAGCGCTGCACGCGGTAGAGCAGGCGGGCGCGCTCCACGTTCAACACCGCCACGCGAAGGTCGCGGTTGTTCTCGAGCGCCCGGGCGATGAGGCTCTCCAGGTCATCGTCGACGAAGAAGTCGCGCCAGCCGATGTCGGCGACCTTCCCCGCGGCAACGGCCTCACGCGCGTCGAGCCCTGCCCCGGCTTTCGCCGTCGGCGTCGTGGCGGGAATCGGCCACGTCACCGGGACGTCCGGCTTCGCCTCGGGCAGCGGCGGCTCGAGGCTGGCGCAGCCCGCGAGGGCGAGCGCCAGGACGAGAGGGGAGAACTTGTCAGTCATTTGCGGGAACTCCATCGGGCAGCGCCACCGGTTGCGGGCGCGGCTTGCGGCGATCGGCGAACTTCATGATCACCACGAAGAAGAGCGGCACGAAGAAGATGCCGAGGAAGGTGCCGACGATCATCCCGCCGAGCACGCCGGTGCCGATCGCCCGCTGCGCGCCGGAGCCGGCGCCGGTGGCGATTGCGAGTGGCAGCACACCGAAGCCGAAGGCGAGCGAGGTCATGAGGATCGGGCGCAGCCGATCGCGCACCGCGGCGAGCGTCGCTTCGACGATCTCCATCCCCTCCTCGTAGTAGTGCTTGGCGAACTGGATGATCAGGATCGCGTTCTTGGATGACAACCCCACGGTGGTCAGCATCGCCACCTGGAAGTAGACGTCGCGCTCCATGCCACGGAAGGTGGACGCGAGCACGGTGCCGAGGATGCCCAGCGGCACCACCAGCAGAGCCGCCGTCGGCACGCTCCAGCTTTCGTAGAGCGCCGCGAGGCACAGGAACACCACCAGCAGCGACAGCGAATAGAGCAGCGGCGTCTGCGCCCCGGCCGCGCGCTCCTGGTACGAGGTGCCGGTCCACTCCATGCCGATGCCCTGCGGCAGCTGGCCCACGAGTTTCTCGACTTCCGCCATCGCGTCCCCCGAACTCACGCCCTCGCGGGCCTGGCCGTTGATGTTCACGGCCGCGGCGCCGTTGTAGCGCTCGAGCCGCGGGCTGCCGTACTCCCACCCGGTCTTGGCGAAGGCGGAGAAGGGGACCATCTCGCCCTTGTTGTTGCGTACCGACCACTTGTTGAAGTCTTCCGGGACCATGCGGTAGGGCGCGTCGGACTGGATCATCACGCGCTTCACACGGCCGCGGTCGATGAAGTCGTCGATGTACTGGCCGCCCCAGGCGACCGAGAGCGTGTTGTTGACGTCGGCCATGGCAAGCCCGAGCGCCGACGCCTTGGCGACGTCCATCTGGATGCGGAACTGCGGCGTGTCTTCCTGGCCGTTGGGGCGCACGTTGGCGAGCAGCTTGCTCTGGCCCGCCATGCCGAGGAACTGGTTGCGCGCGGCCAGCAGGCCGTCGTGGCCGAGCCCGCCGTTGTCCTTGAGGTAAAACGTGAAGCCGCTGGAGTTCCCGAGCTCGGGCACCGGGGGAGGCGCGAAGGCGAACACCATCGCGTCCTTGATCTGGCTGAAAGCCCCCATGGCGCGCCCCGCGACGGCCTTCGCCGAATCGTCGGGACCGCGCTCGGACCAGTCCTTCAGGTTGACGAAGGCCATGCCGGTGCTCTGGCCCGAGCCGCCGAAGCTGAAGCCCTGCACGGTGAAGAGCGACTTGAGCGCCCCCTTCTCCTTCTCCATGAAGTGGGTCTCGATCTTCTTCATCACCTCGAGCGTGCGCTCCTGGGTGGCGCCCACCGGGGCGTTCACGATGGTGAAGAGCGAGCCCTGGTCCTCATCGGGCAGGAACGCCGTGGGCAGCCTGAGGAACATCACCGCCATCACCGCGGCCAGTGCCGCGAACACCAGGCCGAAGCGCCTGGGGCGCGAGATCATGCCGCGCACCGCGCCCTGGTAGCGCTGGCTGCCGCGGTCGAACTTGCGGTTGAACCAGCCGAAGAACCCGGTATCGACCGCGTGGTGTCCCTTCTCGATCGGCTTCAGCAGGTGGGCGCAGAGGGCCGGCGTGAGCACCACCGCCACCAGCACCGAGAGCGCCATGGCCGAGACGATCGTCGCCGAGAACTGGCGATAGATGACGCCCGTGGAGCCGCCGAGGAACGCCATCGGCACGAACACCGCCGAGAGGATCACGCCGATGCCCACCAGGGCCGAGGTGATCTGATCCATGGACTTGCGCGTCGCCTCCAGTGGCGAGAGCCCTTCCTCGCTCATCAGGCGCTCGACGTTCTCCACCACCACGATCGCGTCATCCACCAGGAGGCCGATGGCGAGCACCGTCGCGAACATGGTGAGCATGTTGATCGAGAAGCCCAGCGCGGCGAGCACCCCGAATGTGCCGAGCAGCACCACCGGCACCGCGATGGTGGGGATGAGTGTCGCGCGGAAGTTCTGCAGGAAAAGGTACATCACCAGGAATACGAGGACGATCGCCTCGGCGAGGGTGATGATCACCTCCTTGATCGAGGCCTTGACGAAGGGTGTGGTGTCGAACGGGATCACGGCCTTCAGGCCCGTGGGGAACGAGGGCTCGAGGCGTTTTACCAGCGCCTCGACGCGCTTGGCGGTGTCGAGCGCGTTGGCGTTGGTGGCGAGGTTGATTGCGATACCGGTGGCAGGCTGGCCGTTGTAGCGACCGATGACCTCGTAGCTCTCGGCGCCGACCTCAACCCGGGCGACGTCGCCAAGCTTGACGGTGGAGCCATCGGAATGGCTGCGCACCACGATCGCGCGGAACTGCTCCGGCGACTCTAGGCGGCCCTGGGCGGTGACGGTGGCATTGATCTGCTGGCCGGGCACGGCGGGCGTGCCGCCCAGCTGGCCCACGGCGACCTGCGCGTTCTGCGCGCGGATCGCGGCGATCACCTCGGAAGTGGTGAGCTTGAAGGTGTCGAGCTTGTTCGGATCCAGCCAGATGCGCATCGCATAGCGCGCCCCGAACACCTGCACGCCGCCCACGCCCTCGAGGCGGCTCACCGGCTCGGAGATCGAGGTGTTGAGGTAGTCCGCGATGTCCACGCGGTCCATGGCGCCGTTCTCGGAGACGAAGCCCAGCACCATCAGGAAGCCGGGGTTGGCCTTGTTCACGCGCACGCCCTGCTGCTGCACGATCTGCGGCAGCAGCGGCATCGCCGCCTGGAGCTTGTTCTGCACCTGCACCTGGGCGATGTCGGGGTTGGTGCCCGACTGGAAGGTGAGGGTGACCGAGGCGCTGCCATTGGAAGAGCTGCTCGACGACATGTAGATGAGGCCGTCGAGGCCGGTCATGTTCTGCTCGATGATCTGGGTGATCGAGTCCTCGACCACCTTCGCCGACGCCCCCGGGTAGGTGGCGTTGACCGACACCGTCGGCGGCGCGATGGTGGGGTAGCGGGAAATGGGAAGCCGCGTGATCGAGATCGCGCCCGCCACCATGATGAGGATGGCGATGACCCACGCGAAGATGGGACGGTCGATGAAGAAGCGGGCCATGGCCTATTTCCCCGCGGGCTTGGGTTGCGTCGCGGCGCCGGCGGGCGGCAGCGGCCGGCCCTTGATGTCGGTCAGCGGCGAGGGCGCGACACCCTTGGCCTGTGCACCCGGCCTCACCTTCTGGATGCCTTCGACGATCACCTGGTCGCCGGCGACGAGGCCTTCTTCCACCAGCCACTGGTCGCCCACCGTCTGGCTCACCTTGACCACGCGCGACTGCACCACGCCGTCCTTGCCGAGGACGAGCGCCGTGGCATTGCCCTTCGGATCGCGCGTGACGCCGCGCTGCGGGGCGAGGATGGCGTTCTCGCGTACCGCGTTGCCGAGCACCGCGCGCACGAAGGCGCCGGGCATGAGGATGTTGCGGGGATTCGGCACCACAACGCGAAGCTGGTAGCTGCCGGTGTCGGGATCGACGGTCACGTCGGAGAATGCGAGCTTGCCCGGGTGCTCGTAGGGGGTCCCGTCCTCCAGCAGCAGCTTCACGGGCGTGTTCGCCTGTTGCGCCTTGCCGGCCGCGAGCTGCTTGCGCAGTGCCAGGAGCTCGCCACTCGATTGCGTAAG
The DNA here is from genome assembly GCA_038318025.1 of Burkholderiales bacterium. GTDB lineage: Bacteria > Pseudomonadota > Gammaproteobacteria > Burkholderiales > Usitatibacteraceae > Usitatibacter. The sequence goes on from JBBQBW010000225.1 coordinate 4,852, forward strand.
GTCCACGTTGATGGGATCGAGCTGCTGCACCGTGGCGAGCGCCGCGGGCTGGTTCGCCGTGACGAGGGCTCCCTGGGTGACTGTCGACTTGCCGATGCGCCCGGTGATGGGGGAGGTGATGCTGGCGTGACCGAGGACCACCTCGTTGCGCGCCACGTTCGCCTTCTGCGCGGCCACGTCGGCCTCCGCCTGGCGCAGCGCGGCGATGGCGTTTTCGTTGTCCTGCTTGCTGACGGCCTCGATCCTGGCCAGGTCGGCGGTGCGCTGCGCATTCAGCTTGGCGGCGTTTAGTGTCGCCTCGGCGCGGGCAAGCTGCGCTTTCACGGCGACCACGTCGGCGCGCAGGGTCGCGTCGTCGAGCTTGTAGAGGAGCTGGCCCTTCTTTACCAGCCCGCCCTCGGTGAAGGCGCGCTCCTGGACCAGCCCGGTCACCTGCGGGCGCACCTCGGCCACCACGAAGGGTGACGTGCGCCCGGGGA
>JBBQBW010000226.1:0-5303 GCA_038318025.1 Burkholderiales bacterium
GAATCGACTTGAAGGTGCCGTCGTGGCTCACGTAGGGGCCGAAACGGCCGATCGCCGCGACGACCTTCTTGCCGCCTTCGGGATGCGGGCCCAGGTCGCGGGGTAGCGCGAGCAGCTGCAGGGCGATGTCCATGCCGACCGAATCGGGCGCGACGTTCTTCGGCACCGAAACACGCTTGGGCTTCTTCTCGCCTTCCATCTCGCCCAGCTGGATGTACGGGCCGAAGGGCCCCTGCAGCAGCTGGATCAGCTTGCCGGTTTCGGGGTCCACGCCGATCTCGCGCTTCGCCGCCTCGCCGCCCTCGGCGCCATCCAGGTTGCGCGTGTAGTCGCACTCCGGGAAGCCGCCGCAGCCGATGAACCGGCCCCGGCGTCCCAGGCGGATGGCGAGTTGGTGCATGCCGCACTTGGGGCAGGTCTCGTCGAGTGCTTCCTGGGTGACCTCCTTCCGCGAAACGCCCTCCTTCTCGAGGATCTGCGCCGAGAAGTCCTTCCAGAAGCGCTCCAGCACCGGCACCCACTCCTCCTTGCCGTGGGAGATGTCGTCGAGCTCGTTCTCGAGCTTCGCCGTGAACTCGTAGTCGACCCAGTGGGCGAAGTGATCGGTGAGGAACTTGTTCACGACGCGTCCCACGTCGGTGGGGGTGAAGCGCTTCTTGTCCAGCAGCACGTACTCGCGGTTCTGCAGCGTGGAGATGATGGAAGCGTAGGTGGACGGCCGGCCGATTCCGTAATGCTCGAGGGCCTTCACCAGGCTCGCTTCGGAGTAGCGCGGCGGCGGCTGCGTGAAGTGCTGCTCGCCGTAGAGCTTCTCGATCGCGACCACGTCGCCCTTGTCGAAGGCGGGCAGGCGCTTGTCCTCCTCCTCCACAGCGTCGTCCTGATCCTCGTGGTACACCGCGTAGAAACCCGCGAACACCATCGTCTGCCCGGTGGCCCGGAACAGGTTGTCGGCGCCCCCGACGGTGAAGTCCACCGCCACGGTGTCGAATCGCGCCGGTGTCATCTGCGAAGCGATGGCGCGCTTCCAGATCATTTCGTAGAGCTTGCGCTGTTCGTCGTTTAGGAAGGCGGAGACGGATTCTGGCGTGCGGGCGATGGAGGTGGGCCGGATGGCTTCGTGGGCCTCCTGCGCGTTCTTGGCCGTGCTGCGGTACTGGATCGCGGCCTTGGGAAGGTACTCGGCCCCGTAGTTCTTGGTGATGTAGCCGCGCATCTCGGTCAGGGCCTCCTTGGAGAGCGTGACCGAGTCGGTCCTCATGTACGTGATGAGCCCGGTGACCGCGTTGCCCACCGCCACGCCCTCATAGAGGCTCTGGGCGACCTTCATCGCGCGATCGGTGGAGAACCCGAGCTTGCGCACCGCCTCCTGCTGCATCGTGGAGGTGGTGAAGGGCGCGGCCGGCGAGCGCGTCTTGCTCTTGCGCTCGATCTCCTTCACCTGGGCGGAGCCGGCGCCATTGCGCTCGAGGAACGTGCGTACCTCCGCCTCGCGCTGCGCGTTGCCGATCGCGAACTGGTCCAGCTTCTCGCCCTTGAAGTGGGTGAGCTTGGCGGTGAATGCCACGCGCTCCTTGTGGCTGTCGAAGTGCATCGACCAGTATTCCTGGGTCTTGAACGCCTCGATCTCGAGCTCGCGCTCGACGATGAGGCGCAGTGCCGGGCTCTGCACCCTACCTGCCGACAGGCCGCGGCGGATCTTCTTCCACAGCAGCGGCGAGAGGTTGAAGCCCACCAGATAGTCGAGCGCGCGCCGCGCCTGCTGCGCATTCACCAGGTCCATGGAGATAGCCCGCGGGTTCTTTACCGCCTCCTTCACTGCCCCCTCGGTGATTTCGTAGAACACGACCCGCTTCATGGTCTTGTCCTTGAGCGCCTTGCGCGACTTGAGGATCTCGGACAGGTGCCAGGCGATCGCCTCGCCTTCGCGGTCCGGGTCGGTCGCGAGCAGGATGATGTCCGCGTCCTTAACCGCCTTGGCGATGGCGTCCACGTGCTTCGCGTTGCGGTCGATGACCTCGTACTTCATGCGGAAGTCGTCATCCGGATCGACCGCCCCGGTTTTCGGGACGAGGTCGCGGACGTGTCCGTAGGAAGCGAGGATCTCGTAGTCCTTGCCGAGGTACTTCTTGAGCGTCTTCGCTTTGGAAGGCGACTCTACGATGAGCAGGTGCGAGGCCATTGAATTCTTGGGTTCGGTCGTGGTGCGATTTTATAACGCGGCTCGCGGCAGTTCCCGCGAGGGCTTTCAGGCCTTCTTCTGGTACAGGCCGCCCGCCAGCGCGGTCACGCGGCCTTCGAGCTGCAGGCGCGCGAGCCGTGCGGCGATGGCGGCGGCCGCGAGTCCGGTGAGCTCCGAGACGCGGTCGATCGAAACCGGCGCGTGCCCCAGGGCGGCGAGGAACGGATCGGCCTCCTCCTGAGGCTGAGGCGCGGCCGCGCGCGGTACGTTCTCGGACCACTCCGAAAGCACGTCTTCGGCGCACTCGACGAGCTTCGCGCCGTCGCGGATCAGTTTGTGGCAGCCCCGCGACAAGGGGGAGTGGATCGACCCCGGAATGGCGAAAACCTCTCGTCCCTGTTCCAGAGCATACCGTGCGGTGATGAGCGACCCGCTTCGGGAGGCCGCTTCCACGACCAGCACGCCGCGCGAAATGCCGCTGATCAGGCGATTGCGCCGTGGGAAGTTGCGTGTGTCCGGTGCGGTGCCGAGCGGAAACTCCGAGACGATGCAGCCGTGTTCAACGAGAGCCGCCGCGAGGGGACCGTTATCGCGAGGATAGAGCAGGTCCGCCCCGGTGCCGACGACCGCGACGCTCGAGCCCGCGGCCGCGAGCCCGCCCCGATGCGCGGCAGCGTCGATGCCGAGCGCGAGTCCGCTGGCCACGCACAACCCTTCGCCCGAGAATGCGCGGGCGAACGCCTCGGCATCGCGCGCGCCCTGCGGCGTGGCATTGCGGCTGCCGACGATGGCGATGAAGGACGATGTCAGCAACTGCGGATTGCCGCGGGCGTAAAGGACCGCTGGCGGATCGGTGAGCTCGAGCAGGTAGCGCGGATACCGGGGGTCGCCGAGCGTGACGAGGTGGTGGCATGGATGCTCGAGCCACTCCAGCGCCCTCGAAACGGCTGCAGGAGCCGCACCGGCGCGCAACGCGCCCGCGACCTTGGCGCCGAACCTCGACTCGACTTCGGCAGGCGGGGCCTGGAGCAGGCCCTGCGGCGTGCCGAAACGCACCAGCAGTTGGCACAGGGTGGCCGGCCCGATGGATGGCACGAGCGATATGCGGAGCCAATCGCGGGCTTCGCCGGAGTTCGAGGAGTCGAGTGGCACGGAGGTTTGCGCTTGGCGGGATCGGGAGGATGCCCGATAAACGACGCGAGGTCACGCGGCGCTGACGCGGCCATCGCAAATGAAAAAGGGAGCCGAAGCCCCCTTTTCGGTCGGCGCACGCGAAGCTCAGGGCGTTTGCACCACGTCTCCCAGGTGGATCGGGCGGTTGGCGCGCATCACCATGCCGTACGACATCTTCTCGAACACGCGGAACACGAAGATGAGGCCGTTGCGTTCGTCCGGCAGCCGCACCGGCCCCCCGGTGTGGACCGCGCCGACCGCGGGGTCCGCGGGCTGCGTGCGGGGCGGCTCCCCCACCACCGGGTTCGGCTTCGACTCCATGCTGATGCCAATGCCCCTGAACCAACCGCGTGGATCGAAGATCGAGGCGTCGGTCGTGGCACGCCGGCCTCCGGCAATGCCGCCCTTCCGATAGCTGGCGAGCACGTGTCCAACCTCGAGGCCGTCGCGCGAGCCGCGGTTGAGCGAGACGATCTGGTACTGTCCCAGCTCCGAGACGCCACCGTCTACCGCCATGATCGCGCCGCGAATCGGCTTGGAGGGCGCCCGGGGGACGAACGTGGGCAGGGCCATTTCGCGCGCCGGGGTGAGGCGGTCGCCGCGATTGATTTCCTGTTTCGCCCGGGTGATCTCGAGGGTGGTGGGATCGCCGAATCGGCGGACCCGCGCGTCACCGATGTACTTCGCCTCGTAGCCGAGGACCTCGCCGGTCTCCGGGTCGCGGAGGGGTGTGCCGGCACGGAATACCTGCCAGTTGAGCGGGTCGCGGCTGCCGATACGGTCCACGTAGGCCAGGTCGCCGGTGCTGAGCACCACGCGGCCCTCCTCGGTGGCGATGATGGAAGGCGCGTTGTCCAGTCCGTTGGCCTCGATCACCAGGGGCTGGGTGAGGAAGGGCCCGATCGCCGACGCGGGGATGCTGGGCACGGCGGTGGCGAGGGTCTCCACACGCACGCGTGGCTCCAGCCGGACCACGTTGCCCGCGGCCGCTGCGGCACCGCCTCCGGAGCCGCCCATCGACAGGCTCGGATACAGTCCGGAGCGGTCGAGGCGGATTACGTCACCGGGATAGATCCGGTGCGGATCCTTGATCTGGTCCTGGTTCATCTGCCAGATCTGAGGCCATCTCCACGGATCTTTCAGGAATTTGCCGGAAATGCCCCACAGGGTGTCGCCCTTGACCACGGTGTACTCGGCCGGCGCGTCGGGCGCGAGGTCGGCCATGGTCACCGGGCCGGACGCGGCAGCGGACCGGGCGGACGGGCTTTTGTTGCCGTCGGACGGCATGCCGTCGGCCATCAGCCACGCCGGAACCAAAGTGGCCGAGGCGACGACTAAAGATATAATTGTCTTTCGCATGGCGATGCTCACTTGTGGATATGGAGCTCGGGACCCATATTCGGAAAAAGGGTTACGGCCCCTTTTTCATGTAGTGCAGTAAATTCTGCACATAATTTATTCAATTTGCAAGCATTTATGGCCATTCTCGAGATCCTCCAGTACCCCGACCCACGCCTTAACACTCCGGCCCAAAGGGTCGAAAAGATCGATGCGTCGACGCGTAAGCTGATCGATGACATGACGGAAACCATGTATGGAGCGCCCGGTGTAGGACTGGCCGCGACCCAGGTCGACGCGCATCTCCAGATCATCGTGATCGACGTGAGCGAGGATCGCAGCGACCTGCGCGTCTTCATCAACCCGGAAGTCACTCGTCGCGAGGGGCTTGCGGTGAACCAGGAGGGGTGCCTCTCGGTTCCGGGCGTCTACGAAAACGTGGAGCGCGCCGACAGCGTCACCGTCACGGCGCTCGACCGCAATGGCTCGCGGTTTACCCTGAACGCCTCGGGCCTGCTTGGCACCTGTATCCAGCACGAGCTCGACCACCTCCACGGCCGTGTCTTCGTCGAGCACCTCTCGGAGCTCAAGCAGAACCGGATCCGGGCCA
>JBBQBW010000227.1:0-5243 GCA_038318025.1 Burkholderiales bacterium
GTACTTCAGCACCAGGACATCGAGTCGCGCGTGGTACTCCCGCGCACCGAACCCGATCGCCTCCGCGAACATCGCCGCGCCATCCACCTCCTCGAACCCGTAGGCGCCGGGACTCGCCTCCACCAGCCGCAGCGCCGGCGGCGCGTGTTTGGCGAGAAGCAGCTTCACCGGCGCGTCCACGTTCCACAGGCAGAGCGTGCGGGCGCCGCGCTGCGCGGCCGTAGCGAGGATCGATTCGGCGAGCGCGCAGGGATCGCGATCGGGCGCGGGGCGGAAGGCTTCCACCCGCGCCGCGGCGAGCGCAGCCGCGAACGTGCGCTGCGTGGAGTCGCCGCAGACGGCGATCGCGATCGCCTCGCGCGCGCCGATGGCGCGGGCGAGGTTCACCAGGGAGCGCTGCGCGCCGCCGGCATTGAGGTTCGCGGTGACGAACAGCGTGCCGAGGGCCGGACCGCGACGCGCGCGCGGATGCATCGCCACGCTCCACTCCCGCGTCGCCCGGTACCATGGCGTGCGCTCGAGGCCGGATCGCACCGGGCATGCCGCCAGGCGCTCGGCGAACGCCTCGGGCGATGCCCCGGCGGGCAGGGCATGGAACGATAAATGGCGAATCTCGGCTTGCCCCCCCACCGCGGTGGCCACCACGGGCAGCCCCGCGGCGAGCGCTTCCTGGGTGGCGATGGACCGGCCCTCGAAGCGGCTCACGTTCAGCACCGCGTCGGCGGCCGCGAGCCACGGCTCGATGGGGTCGACGAATCCCGGCAACCGCAGGCGCCCGGACACGCCGAGGGCGAGCGCCCGGTCGACGACCCGGTCGAGCTCCGCGAGGCCATCGTCCGCAAGCACGCCGCCGGCGATCACCAGCACCGCATCGCGCGAGCGCGCGACGCGTGCCAGCACCTCCACCGCGCGCGCGTAATCCTTCTGCGGCTTGATGGCGCCCACGGCCAGGATCACGAACGCGGATCGCGGCACGGCGAGCTCGGCGCGCACCCGCTCGCGCTGGCGTGGGTCGAACGCCACCGCCGTGACCGCCGGGCGATGGCGGATGGCGACCACCGCAGCCGCGCACCCGGCAGCCTCCACCTCGCGGGCGACCTGGAGCGCGCATGCGAGCACGCGCGGCACGTGCGCTGGGCTCCAGCCGCGCGGGTCGTTGCGCCAGCCGGCGCCGCTGTTGTGGATCACGGGAACCGTCGCGATGCCGCATTCCCAGAGCATGGCGAGCACTGCGTCGGGCACGAGGTGGCACGAAACCGGCGCGGCGGCAGCCTGCCACGCACGGGCGCATCCCGCGACGAAGGAAGCGACCGGCTCGTCGCCCCGCAGCCGTACCGTGATGCCGCGCGGCACGGGGAGCGCCTGGCGGCGCCGGTGCAGCACCGCAAGCTCGACCTTGCGGCCGCGCCCAGCCTCCGCGCCCAGCCACTCGAGGACGATGCGCTCGGCACCACCCGGGGCGAGGGATGCGATGAGGACGCGCAGGGGCTCGCGCGGGTCGACGACCGGCAGGAGCCCCGGAACCAGCCGCGCGAGGGGCGGCGCGCCCATGGCTCAGTAGGCGGTGGTGGCCAGGTCGGACGACGTGGACGAGGACGAGTCGTCGTCGCCAACCGCGGTCCACGATTGGGAAGCGCCACCGCCATCGAAGGCGCCGCCCGCCGCGACGATGCCGGCGGTGGCCGCGACCGCCGTCGCGGCCGAGGACGAGGACCCGGTCGACGTGCTCGAGCTCTCGGAGCTGGACTCGAAGGAGGACTCGCTCATGCGCGTCTGGAAGATCCAGACGCGCTCCTGCCACTTGAACTCCCGCTCGGGATGCCAGTAGCGCACCCGGGGGCGCGCGCGGTCCTGCAAGGTCACCGTGATCTTGCCCTGGCCCACGCGCAGGGCCGCGCCCTCGCGATGGTCCTCGTAGCGGAATTGCGCCAGCACGGCCCCGGCCGCGTCGAGCAGCCGCCAGAGTTCCCGGTCCTCCCCGTCGAAGCGCACCTCGGCCGCGGCCGCCTCGAAACCCTTCGGATTGCGCACGGTGCGCCCCTCGCGCGCCGGCGTCTTCGCCTGGCGCGCGCGCACGAACTCGATCACGCGCTCCGGGTGGAAATGCGGCTGCAGCTCGGGGAACATCGAGACGAAGAGCGCCTCGGCGCGGCGACCCGCGGTCTTGCGCCCGATCCCGCCGCCCTCCCGCGCGCCACGCCTGCCGAGCGCGAACACGATGAAGAGGATGACCGACACCGCCACCACGAACACGACCCCACCGTCCATGCCGCCTCCCTTGCGGCCCCGGGGCCGCGGCGTTTTGCGGTGCTACAAGCGCTCGGCCACCCAGCCCTGGACGGAGGCGAGCGCCTTGGGCAGCCCGGCCGCATCGGTGCCGCCGGCCTGCGCCATGTCGGCACGCCCGCCGCCCTTGCCTCCCACCTGCTGCGCCACGTGGTTCACCAGCTCTCCCGCCTTCACCTTCGCGATCAGGTCCGCGGTCACGCCGGCGATGAGGCTCACACGCTCGCCCTCGGAGGCGGCGAGCACGATGGCGCTGCTCTTCAGCTTGTTCTTCAGCTGGTCGAGCGTGTCGCGCAGCATCTTCACATCCGCACCCTCGAGGCGGGCGGCGAGGACCTTCACGCCCTTCACGTCCACGGCGCAGGCGGCGAGATCGTCGCCCTGGCTCGCGGCCATCTTCGACTTCAACTTCGCGGCGTCCTTCTCCAGCGCACGCACGCTCTCGATCAGCTGCGTGAGCTTCGCCTCGACCTCGGCGGGCTGCGCCTTCAGCACGGCCGCCACGCGGGCGAGCTGATCCGATTCCTGCTGCGCCAGGGCGAGCGCCACGGTGCCGGCCACGGCCTCGACGCGCCGGATGCCAGCCGCGACACCGCCCTCCGAGGTGATGCGGAAGGGCCCGATGTCGCCGGTGCGCGTGACGTGGGTGCCGCCGCAGAGCTCGCGCGAGCTGCCGATATCGAGTACCCGCACCTCGTCGCCGTACTTCTCGCCAAAGAGCATCATCGCGCCCAGCTTCTGCGCGTCGTCGATCGGCATGGTACGGGCGTTGGTGGCCTCGTTCTTCAGGATCTCGGCGTTCACCAGCTGCTCCACGCGGCGGATCTCGTCGGAGGTCAGCGGCGCGTTGTGGCTGAAATCGAAGCGGGTCTTGTCCGCGTCGACGAGCGAGCCCTTCTGCTGCACGTGGGCACCGAGCACCCCGCGCAGGGCCTTGTGCATGAGGTGCGTCGCCGAGTGGTGGCGCACGGTGCGCGCGCGCTTCTCGAGGTCCACGTTCGCTGCCACGGTGTCGCCCAGGCGCACTTCGCCCGTCTTCACCATGCCGTGGTGGCCGAAGACGTCGGGCTGCACCTTCTGGGTGTCCTGGACCTCGAAGAGCGTGAGGCAGGTGCCGCCGATCGTGAGTTCGCCGCGGTCGCCGACCTGGCCGCCGGACTCGGCGTAGAAGGGCGTGTTGTCGAGGACCACGATGCCCTCCTCCCCCGCGGCGAGGCTCTCCACCGCCGCGCCCTCGCGGTAAAGCGCGACCACTCGCCCCTCCTCGGAAAGCGTGTCATAGCCGCGGAAGCCGGTCTTGGCGCCGCTGTATTCGAGCTGGCCACCCGACTTGAACTTCGAGGCGGCGCGGGAGCGCTGCTGCTGCGAGGCCATGGCGGCATCGAAGGCCGGCATGTCGATCTCGAAGCCGCGCTCGCGCCCGATGTCCGCGGTGAGATCCACCGGGAAGCCAAAGGTGTCGTAGAGCTTGAATGCCGTGTCGCCGTCGAGGCGCTTCGCGTCCTTGGCGAGCGCCGTCTCGAGGATCGCCATGCCGGTCTCCAGCGTCTCGGCGAAGCGCTCCTCCTCCTGCCTGAGGGTGGCCTTCACGCGGTCGCGCGACTGCGCGAGCTCCGGGTAGGCGCCTCCCATCTCGGCCACGAGGTCATCGACCAGCTTGAAGAAGAACGGCTTCTTCTGCCCCAGCTTGTAGCCGTGGCGCATGGCGCGCCGGGAAATGCGGCGCAGCACGTATCCCCGCCCCTCGTTCATCGGGATCACGCCATCGCAGATCAGGAAGGCGCAGGCGCGGATGTGGTCGGCGATGACGCGCAGCGACGGGTTGGCGAGGTCGGCGGTGCCGGTTTCGCGAGCCGCCGCCTTCACCAGCGCCTCGAAGAGGTCGATCTCGTAGTTGGAATGCACGTGCTGCAGCACCGCGGTGAGTCGCTCGAGCCCCATGCCGGTGTCCACCGAGGGCTTGGGCAGCGGGTTCATGTTGCCCGCCTCGTCGCGGTTGAACTGCATGAATACGAGGTTCCAGATCTCGATGTAGCGGTCGCCATCGGCATCGGGCGAGCCGGGCGGGCCGCCGGCAACACCGGGGCCGTGGTCGTAGAAGATCTCCGAGCACGGGCCGCAGGGACCGGTGTCGGCCATTTGCCAGAAGTTGTCGCTCTCGTAGCTGCGCCCGCCGGGCTTGTCGCCCAGGCGCACGCAGCGCTCGGGCGGCACGCCGATTTCCTTGGTCCAGATGTCGTACGCCTCGTCATCGGTCGCGTAGACCGTGGTCCAGAGCTTTTCCTTCGGCAGGCCGTAGTGGACCGTGAGGAGCTCCCACGCGAACCGGATCGCATCGCGCTTGAAATAGTCGCCGAAGCTGAAGTTGCCGAGCATCTCGAAGAACGTGTGGTGGCGTGCGGTGTAGCCCACGTTCTCGAGGTCGTTGTGCTTGCCGCCGGCGCGCACGCAGCGCTGGGCGGTGACGGCGCGATTGTAGGGACGCTTTTCCACGCCGAGGAAGACCTCCTTGAACTGCACCATGCCGGCGTTGGTGAACAGCAGCGTGGGGTCGTTGCCGGGAACGAGCGGGCTCGACGCGACGGGCGTGTGGCCCTTCGACGCGAAATAGTCGACGAACTTCTGACGGATTTCCTTGGTATTCATGGCCTTGCGAATGGGGCGATGCGGGGCCCGCAAAATGCGGGATAACCGTAAGGATATCAGGGAATTAGGGGTTTCCTGCGGTTACCGCAATGACACGGAGCGTGGAGCGCTGGCGGTAGATTTCATCGCAGAGGACGGGCGAGAGGAGCAGAGGTTCGCAAGAGAAAGGCAAGGCCGAGCGGGCCGGCGAGACGGCGGGCGGAATTGGCTCGTGTGGGCGGCGGGCAGAGGCTTCAGAGGGCGCAAGACACTCCGTGGAAGCAGCGACGGGAAAGAGGCGGTGGAAGACCGCTGCGTCATCGGCCTTGGGA
>JBBQBW010000228.1:0-5241 GCA_038318025.1 Burkholderiales bacterium
CGATCGTTCCCACGTCGCGCCAGTAGGGCAGGCCCTCGTTTAGCTGGGTGCAGCTGTCGTGCAGGCGGTGGGCGTAGACGCGCGAGCCGCCCTTGATCATGCGCGGGATGAGATCGTGGCCGAAGTCGTGGGTCGACGCCGAGTCGAGGGAATCGGACATCAGCTGGTCGTAGAGGAAATCGGCATTGAAGACGTAGATTCCCATGCTGCCGAGGCACTCGCCGGGCCGGCCCGGCATCGGCTTGGGCGCCTGGGGTTTCTCCTCGAAGCCCACGATGCGATATTCGGTGTCGACCTCCATAACGCCCAGTTGGCCCGCGGCCTCTGCCACCGGCACGTCGACGCAGCCCACTGACATGTCCGCGTCGCGCTCCGCGTGCTCGTAGAGCATGCGGGTGTAGTCCATCTTGTAGATGTGGTCGCCGGCCAGTATCAGCACCAGCTTGGGGGCGTGGCGGCGCAGCACCCCGAGGTTCTGGTAGACCGCGTCTGCGGTTCCCTTGTACCAATCCGAGGTGTTGCTCTGCTGCGCCGGCAGCAGCTCCACGAACTCATTGAAGCGCCCGTCGAGGAACGACCAGCCGCGCTGCACGTGGTGGATCAGCCCGTGGGACTGGTATTGCGTGGCAATACCGATGCGGCGGATGCCGGAGTTGAGGCAGTTGGAGAGTGCGAAGTCGATGATCTTGAACTTGCCACCGAAGGGAACGGCGGGCTTGGCGCGCGATTCGGTGAGCGGCCCCAGGCGCGAGCCGCGGCCGCCCGCGAGCACCAGGGCCACCGTCTGGCGCGCCAGCTGCGCCATGGTTGAGCGGTCGGAGGCGCGTTCCGGCGCGCGGCGACGCTCGACTCCCGGCTTCGGGTCGATGCTTGTGGGGCCCCCCATCGGTGCAACTCCGAATTTGGTTGTGTTGTAAGTCGATTCGACCGGAGCATAAACGAAAAGATTCCGGCGATTGTCGCCGCCAGACAACATGATGGCGCCGCGCGCCTTACGCCCGCCGTAGGACCTGTCCTACTTCGGGGCTTTTCTCGCGGCCGATGCGGCCCGGCGGTTGCGGGTCGGTGCGCACGCGCGCCAGCTCGATCAGCGCGACCGGACGTTCTGCCCACCGAAACCACACCATCGCCTCGCCTTCGCGCGACTCGCGCGACGGCAGCGAAGGGGCGCCCCAGGACAGGGCGCGCGCGAAGGCCTCGAGGGTGGGACCGGCCGTCGCGCCGCACACGGCGATGCCGTCGACTCCCGCGAGGATGGCCGGTGAGATGGCGGCGGGATCGTCGGTCACATAGATGGTGTTCTCGGCAGCACTCGCCGGCGAATCGTCGACGCGCGCGCCGGCGGGCATGAGGTCGTGTGCCTGGTCCACCAGGATCCAATGCGGTCGCCCTGCGTCCTCGCGCAGCTTGCGCAGCGGCAGCAGCAGGCGCTCGACGTAATCGGGCCGCTCGGCAACGGGCACCGCGGCCAGGCACACCACCGCCTGCACGTCGGGCTTTTCCAGCGCGGTGATGACCTCCTCGGCGGCCGGGGGATTGTCCAGCGTGCCGAAGCTCACCGCCGGCTTGAAGCCGAGGTAGTGGCCGCGGGTGTCGAGGACGCAGAACTGGTAACCGGAGCGGCCCAGGTGCTCCAGCAGCGCGGTGCCGAGGTCGGTGGTGTGCGCGGCGTCGCCCGCGAGCAGCAGCGAGGCGCGGCGGCTGGGCAGGATCACCTCCTCGCCCTGGGCGTCGCGGCCCAGGCACAACGCCCGCCGCCGGCACTTCGGCGGCATCGTCACGAGGTCGGATTCGATGAGGCCGGCCACCACTTCCAGCACGCCGTCGCCGTGGGTGGCAGTGGTGACGTAGTCGGCCGCCTCCTTGAGCGTAGGCACCGCATTCGCCGTGGCCACCGCGTACTCGGCGAGGTCGAGGAGCGCGTGGTCGTTCTCGCCATCGCCCGCGGCGACCACGTTGCGCGGCGATAGCCCGATCTCCGCGAGCGCCGCCTTGAGCCCGCTCGCCTTGTTGCAGCCGGGAGGCAGCACCATCACCGCGCCCTTGTTGAAGATCACCTGCTGCTCCAGGCCCAGGTTGGCGATCGCCGCGAGCACCGCCACCTCGTGGGGCCGCACGGTGGCGACGATGGTGTGGCCCACGGCGAGCGGCATGCCGGTGGCTCGCAGGCACGCGAGGAAATCCTCCGGCGGCGGCTCGCCCAGCTCCTTCCTCTCGCCGTTGTGGGGGCGGTAGAGGAGCGCCCCGTTCTCCGCCACCACGCGGTCGAAGATGCCGATCTCGGGAAAGATCCCGAGCAGCTCGTCCAGGTCGCGCCCCGTCACCAGCACGAGCTTGCGGCCCGTGTTCTTGAGCCGCACGAGGCCGTCGAGCACATGGGGAGGCACCACGCCGTCGTGGGCGATGGTGCCGTCGTAGTCGAGCGCGATAGCGGTGTAGCGCATGGAACCGATTACCTCGTGGCCAGTCTCTTAATACGGTCAACGAAACGCGGGTGCGCCGAGTGAGCAAGAACGACCGGAAGAAGCGGGCTTACATCGGCATCGACATCGGCGGGACGAAGAGCCTGTATGCGCTCCTCGATGACAACTTTGAAGTTCTGGCCGAGGAAAAGTTGCGAACCCATCCCGAAAAGGGGGGGGTGCGGGCGTTCACGGCGCAAATGGCCGGCGCGGTTGGCGTTTTGGTGAAGGAGGCGGGGCAGCGCAACCTCGAGGTCAAGGTGGTCGGCGTGGGTTGCGCCGGCGACATCGACATGAAGCGCGGGGTGATCCGCCATTCCCCGAACCTGCCGTTCCTCGACGGCTACACGCTTCGCGCGCGGCTGGAGAAGCTCACCGGCGCGCGTGCCTTCATCGGTCATGATGTCCAGGCGGCGCTTTATGGCGAGTTCACCCACGGGGCCGCGCGCAAGGCGCGCCACGTGATCGGCGTCTGGCTCGGCACCGGCGTGGGCGGGGCCCTCATCATCGACCGCCGGCTGCACCTCGGCGCGACGGGGGATGCGGGCGACATCGGCAATTACCTCCTGCACGCGGTGGATGTATCGCACGATTCGCCGCGCAAGGAGGTGCTCGACAACGTGGCCTCCCGCACCGCCATCGCCGGGGATGCGGCGGCGCTCGCGGCCAGCCACCATGCGCCGTCGCTCGAGAAGGTCTCCGGCACCGACGTGCGCGACATCAAGGCGAAGGACCTGGCGAGCGCCATCCGCGCCGGGGACAAGGGCGTGGAGAAGCTGGTGAGGAGTCGCGCCAGCGTGGTGGGCGCGGCACTGTCCAACCTGGTGGACTTCCTCAACCCCGACCTCATCGTGCTGGGCGGGGGCCTGGTCGAGGCGATGCCCGAGATCATGCGCCGCGAGATCGCGAAGTCGATCCTGTCCCACGCCACTCCCAAGGCGGGGAAGGCGGTCAAGGTCGTGGTGGCGAAGCTTCGCGACCACGCCGGTACCATCGGCGCGGCCCAGCTCGCCCAGGACATGGGCCCCGAGGACCCGCCGCTGGACCTCGACTGACGGTCAACGCTCCGCGGGAGGTTCCGTTGTTGCAAGGGCTACCCCACAACCCAAGCCCACAGGAGGCCCCATGCAACTCGATGCCGCACTTCCCATCGTCCGCGCGCTGGCCGACGGCGTGAATCCCGTCACCGGCGAGGCGTATCCCGAGCAAAGCCCCTATGCGGAGCCGCGCACCCTGCGGGCACTCTTCTCCGCGGTGGACCTCATGCAGCGCGAGGTCGAGCGCGAGCGCCGCCGCGAGCGCCTGCCCGCCAATTTCGGCAAGCCGTGGACCGAGGTCGAAGACCAGGCGCTGGTGGTGGAGTTCGACGCCGGCACGCGCCTGCAGGAGATTGCGCGCAAGCACGAGCGCACCCAAAGCTCCATCCGCCTGCGCCTGGAGAAGCTCGGCAAGATCGAGCCGAACGCGGTGCCGCAGTAGGGCGTTGACGGGGCGGCAATGCCTTGTGGCGAGTCGCCTCGTTCTGCCCTTTAACAGTAACCCATGGATTGAATCATTTCAAAATCCGAGCCACTACCGCCGCTCGTCGGGATGATCCTTGTTGTCGTCCTATGCGATTTCCCGGCATGTGGTGGCCGTTCTCTGGCAGCATCGGGGAAATCCCAGGGAGGGGAGCGCCATGATCACCCGGTTCGCGGCGGCTTGCGCCGCGCTGTTCACGCTAGTCCTGCCGGCTGCCGCCCAGTTCAATGGCGCGATGTCGGGATCGTGGTGGGATCCGGCGCGCGGCGGCGAGGGCCAGTTCCTCACCTTCGAGACCCTCGGCGCGCGCAACGTCGCGACCATCGCCTACTTCACGTATAACGGCGCGGGCAGCGCCACGTGGCTCGTGGGCAACGTCGACTACGCCACCGGGGCCACCAGCATCACCATCCCGCTCGTCACCGGCTCGGGGGCCCGCTTCGGCGACGCGTTCCGCCCTGGCGACGTGGTGATCGCCAGCGCCGGGTCGGTCACGCTCGAGTACATCTCCTGCGCGCAGGTCCGGATGCGCTACTCGGGGACGCAATCGTTCACGCTCACGCTCTCGCGCCTCGTGGGCGAGCTGGCAGGCACCCCGTGCAATGCCTCGGCGCCGGCTTCACCCATCGATATCCAGCTGCGCGCCCTGCTGCCCACCTTCGGCCAGACCGGCAACGCGGCGGCGGGGAGGAATCTCCCCACCATCGACCAGCCGCTGCCGCAGCTGGGCCGGCTCCTCTTCTTCAGCAAGGCGCTGTCGGGCGACCTCGATACCGCCTGCGCGTCGTGCCACCACCCGGCCCTGGGGGGCGCCGACGGCCTGTCGCTTTCCGTGGGCAACGGCGCCGCGCAGCCCGAAGTGCTGGGCGCGGGCCGCAGCCTTCCCGCCGGAGGCTTCAGCGTCGGGAGGAATTCCAACACCTTCTTCAACGTGGGCCTGGTCGACAAGGGGATGTTCTGGGATTCGCGCGTCGAGAGCATCGGCAAGCTCGCGCGCGCCAATGGCGCCGGAAGCGGCATCCGCACGCCCGACACGCCCCTGGACATAGCCGACCCCGCCGCGGGCCCCAACCTTCCGGCGGCGCAGGCGCGTTTCCCGGTCGCTAACCCCACCGAGATGAAGGGCGCCTCGCTCGCGGCGATGGCCGATGGCGCGCTGCGCTCGCACCTCGCCGCGCGGCTGGGCAACTACGGCAGCGGGGATGGGCAGCTTGGCACCACACGCTGGCTCGAGCGCTTCCGCGCCGCGTTCGGCGAG
>JBBQBW010000229.1:0-5197 GCA_038318025.1 Burkholderiales bacterium
GGAGATGTTGGCGCTCATTTGTCGGCCTTCACGTTCGCGTCCTTCATCACCTTGGCCCAGGTCTTCTGTTCGCGCTCCAGCAGCGCCCGGAACTCCTCCGGCGTGTTGCCGACCGTCTCGGCGCCGAGCTTCTGGAAGCGATCCTTCAGCGCCGGTGAGTTCAACGCGCGCACCGCGGAGGCGTGCAGCTTGGCGACCACATCCTTCGGCGTCCCGGCCGGCGCGAGGATCCCGTACCAGGTGTCGCTGGAGTACCCCGGCACCAGCTCGCCGATGGTCGGGATTTCCGGGTTGCTCGCCGCGCGCTTGCTGCTGGTGAGCGCGATCGGCACCAGGCGGTTGTCCTTGATGAGCGGCTGCAGTGGCAGCAGGCCGTCCATCGCGAGCTGCACCTGGCCGGCCAGCACGTCCTGTCGCGCCCCGGTGGAGCCCTTGTAGGGGACGTGGACGATGTTGATGCCCGCCATGGTGAGGAAGAGCTCCATGTTGAGGTGCGTCGCGGACCCGGTGCCCGCCGAGCCGTAATTGAGCTTGCCGGGGTTCTTCTTCGCGTAGTCGATCAACTCCTTCAGCGTCTTCGCCGGCACCGACGGGTGCGCCACGATCACCTGGTGGGTGTTGGCGACCACCGTGATCATCTCGAAGCCCTTCAGCGGGTCGTAGGTCTTCTTGTCCGCGTGCAGCATCGGGTTGATGGTGTGCGAGGGGCTCACCATCACCAGCGTGTAGCCGTCGGCGGGGGCCGCGGCCGCGAGCTCCGTGCCCACCAGGCCGCCCGCGCCGGGCTTGTTCTCGATCACGAAGGGCTGGCCCAGCTCCTTGCCCATCGCGTCGCCCATGGCGCGGGCGAGCGTGTCCCCGGTGCCTCCCGGGGCGAGCGGGACCACCAGCTTGATGGGGCGGGCGGGCCAGGACTGCGCGGTGGCGAGCAGCGGCAGGATGGCGGACAGCACGAGTGCGGCGGCGTTGCGAAGCGGGCGAATGGACACGGGTTCCTCCAGCGTTCCGGGATGTTGAATGGCGCGGCTCGGGACCGCGTTTCTCCCGACGATTCTATGTCACGGTCCGGGAATGGCGGGGGGTGGTAGCCTTCCCGGATGCCGAAACGACGCGCCAGGCCGCCCGCCGAGGGCGCCTACGTCACCAGCCTCTACGTGAGGCGCACCCCGCCGCTCAGGCTATTCATGCGGCGGGTGGGCCTCGCATTCGGGGCCGCCCTGGTGGCGGTGATGATCTTCTGGTTCGAGCGCGACAGCCTGCGAGACATCGATGGCCACGTGAGCTTCATCGACGTGGTCTACTTCACCGCGGTCACGCTGAGCACCGTCGGCTACGGCGACATCGTGCCGGTCACGGACCGCGCGCGCCTGCTGGATGCGCTTGCGGTCACGCCGATCCGGCTTTTCCTCTGGCTGATCTTCCTCACCACCGCGTACGAACTGTTCTGGCAACGCCTGACCGAGGAGTGGCGCATGAAGCAGATGCAGAAAGGGCTTGTGGACCACATCATCGTCTGCGGCTTCGGGTACTCCGGCAGCAGTGCTGCGCGGATGCTCGGCGCCACGGAACCCGAGCGGCAGAAGATCGTCGTGATCGAACGCGAGCCCGACAAGCTCGAGGAGGCCGCCGCCTCGGGGTTCATCGGCGTGCGCGGCGATTGCACGCGCGACGTGGTGCTGATCAAGGCCGGCATCGAGACCGCTTCGGCCATCCTCTTCTGCGTGCGCAGCGACGAGGTGGCGGCGCTCGCCACCCTTACCGCGCGCAACCTCAACGCGAAGGTAAGGATCCTCGCGACGGTGAAGGATCAGGACAACCTGCGGCTGCTGAAGCGCGCCGGCGCCCAGGAGGTGATCGCGCCCTCGCGGCTCGCGGGCCACCTGATGGCCGACGCCGTGCGCTCGCGCTACACCACGCGGTTCGTGAGTGACTTGCTGGCCGCACCCGGCGGTTTCATGCGCATCACCGAGCGCAGCGCGAATGCGGGCGAAGTGGGCCGCGCCTGGCGCGACATTCCCGGGATGCTGGTGATCGCCGTGGAGCGCGCCGGGGGGATCGTGGGCTTCTGGGAACCCGGCGAGCACCGCATCCTGGATGGCGACCTCATCTTCGCTATCGAGGCGAACCCGTCGGCCGGCAAAATCGAACTCGCTCCTCCGCTTTGATCTCCCTCCCCCTCGGGCTTGCGCCCTTGGAGTGGGGGAGGGCCGGGGAGAGGGTGAACAAGGGCTACTGCGTCGCCGTGATGCCCCCATCGAGGTACAGCACCTGCCCGGTGACGAAGCTCGAGGCCGGAGCGCAGAAGAACACCGCGGCGCCGACGATGTCCCGCGGCTCCGCCACGCGGCCCAGGGGGATGCGCGCGAGGAGTGCCTGCCAGCGCTTCTCGTCGGCGCGCCATTGCTCCGCCGCCTCGGTGAGCACCACCGTGGGCGCGATGCCGTTCACGTTGATCCCGTGCGCGGCGAGCTCCACCGCGTGCTGCTTTACCAGCATCACCAGCGCGCCCTTGGTGGCGCAGTACGCCGAGTAGCCGAAGCCGCGCATGCCGAGCTGCGAGCGCACCGACAGCAGGTGCACCTGGCGCCCGCCGCGGCCGCCCGCCACCTGGTGGCGCGCCACCGCCTGGCCGAGGAACATCGCCGAGCGCAGGTTGGAGCGGTAGATCTCGTCGAAAGTCTCCGGCGTCACCTCCTCGATGCGCTGCTCGCGGTTCTTGCCGATGCAGTTGACCAGCAGGTCGAGGCCGCCCAGGCGCTCGGCGGCGATGTCGACGGCGCGGCGGATGTCGTCGGTACTCTCGCCATCCATCGCCACACCGTAGGCCGAGTGGCCGGCGGCGGTAAGTTCGTGGGCGAAGGCCTCGGCCTTCTCGCCGCTGCGGCCCGCGACGACGACGCTCGCGCCGGCCTGGGCGAGGCCCTTCGCGATCGCGCCGCCGATGCCGCCGTAGCCGCCGGGGATGAAGGCCTTGCGGCCGGTGAGGTCGAAGGGGTCCATCGGGTCAGGTGAGGAATTCCATCGCACGCCCCTGGCCCAGCACCTTGACCGGGGCGATATCCCACCAGCGCTGCAGGAAGGTCGCGTAGTAGTCGCGGAAATCGACGGCGTGGGCGAGGTTGCCGCTGCCGTCCAGCCGCGCGAGATCCGGCGCCGCTCCGTACATCCCGCCCTTCACCTTCCCGCCCATCACGAAGTGGGGCGCCACGGTGCCGTGGTCGGTGCCGTTGCTCTGGTTCTGCGCCGGGCGGCGCCCGAACTCGGCATAGGTGGCGATGGTGGTCGTCTCCCAGCGCCCGATCTCCCGCAGGGCTTCGCGCAGGCTCGAAAGGCCTTCGCCCAGCTGCGTGAGGAGTGCCGCGTGGGTGCCGGGCTGGTTGGCGTGGGTGTCGAAGCCGTTCAGGGTGATGCGGATCACCGCGATGCCGGCCGGGTTGGCGGCGAGCTGGGCGGCGGTGCGCACCGCGTTGCCGAAGGCGCCGGCGGGGAAGCTGGCAGCGAAGGTTTTCCCGGGGTTGAGCTTGCGCGACGACGCCACGATCTCGTTCTCGACCCGCAGCAGGTGCCGCAGCGCCGCGGTGCGCCCCTCGCCGCCGGCGCTTGCCAGGCGCGAGGCGCGCAGGAACTGCTCCGGGCTCACCAGCGCCACCGCGCGCGGCGCTCCCGCCAGCGGCCCCATCCCCGCCGCGCCGACGACGACCCCGTCGGCGGCGTAATCCGCGGGTGAGGGCGACGCGGCGAAGGCGCGCGCGAGCCACCCGGCGTCGAGGTACTCCTCGCTCTTCGAGGCCGTGTCCCAGATCTCGATGGAGCGGAAGTGCGACAGATTGGGTTGCGGGTAGCCCACGCCTTGCACGATGGCGAGCTCCTTCGCTTCCCACAGCGGCACCAGCTTCGCGAGCGAGGGATGCAGGCCCTGCGCGTCGGTGATCTGCAGCACCGCGTCGCGCTCGATACCCAGGCGCGGGCGCAGCTGGCGGTAGCGCTCGTCGGCATAGGGGATCACGGTGTTGAGGCCGTCATTGCCGCCCTTCAGCTCGACGAGGATCAGGAGCCGGCGCTGTGGTTGTCCTGCCAGCACAGGCGGCGATCCGGCTTCCGCCCATGCGGCGAGCGGTGCTGCGCCGGCAGCGGCAACAACCTGCAGGAAGTGGCGGCGGTTCATTTGAGTTGGTAGGCCGCGTCGGCGACGAGGTGGCGCACGAGGTCGCCGCGTCCCAGTCCATCGGGCGGCGGATTCACCGCGGCGATCGGTAGCAGCAGCCGCTGCGGGTCTTCCAGCTTCGCGCTCGCCCACCCATCGGCGTTCACCGCATAGGCCGCGAGTCCGCGCTCCATTTGGCGCTGCGCGTTGTTCCCCCGCTCCCTTGGGGCCGCCCTGTTCTCCCTCTCCCTTGGAGCCGCCATGTTCTCCCTCTCCCTCGGGCTCCGGTCTCGGAGTGGGAGAGGGCCGGGGAGAGGGTCACCTTTCATCGCCATACCACCGGGCTCGCCATCCGCCTGCATGGGGCGGGCGAGCATCTGCGGCGAACGATCGTCCGCGCGGAACAAACGCTCCACGAACTGCTTCCTGCCGAGGAGCGTCGTGCTGTTGATCCAGTCCTCGCCGCCGGGCCAGCCTTTCACGTTGGGCGGCGCGAGGAGGTTCTGCCCGAGCAGCGCGGCAGCGACGGCCGCGGGCCGCAGCGACGGCGGGCGGATGTCGAAGGTCCGCATCGTCCCCACCACCAGCTCCACCGGGGAGCGGATCAGCGAGCCGCGGTTGTCCTTCGCCCAGAAGGTGTCCGTGAGCAGCAGCGAGCGCAACAGCGGCTTCACCTCGTAGCGCGAATCGCGGAACGCCTCGGCGGCACGCGCGAGCTCCGCGCGCTCCGGCGTGGGCGACACCAGCTCCTTCCACAGCTTGGCGGCGACGAACTCCGCCGCCTCGGGGCGCTCGAGGATGAGGTCGAGCACCTGGGGAGCGGTGAACCGGCCGGTCTTGCCGAATACGGTCTTGGTCCCGCCGTCGTGGAAGAAGGGGCGATAGCGGTAGTCGAGGGTCTTGCGATCGACGGACAGGCCGGTGAAAGACCGCGCGGCCTCCTTGATGTCCGGCTCGGTGTAGCGCCCCTCGCCGAGCGTGAAGAGCTCCATCACTTCCCGCGCGAAGTTCTCGTTCGGGGCGCCGCGCCGGCTCTGGGCGTTGTCCAGGTAG
>JBBQBW010000230.1:0-5173 GCA_038318025.1 Burkholderiales bacterium
CTTCCACCGGCCGCAGGGGGTCGCGGATGTCCACGGCGCGCACGCCGGCGTTGAAGAACGCGACGAACACCAGCTTGCGGTAAAACACCGGGGCGAAGCTCTCGTTCGACGCATGCGCGCCGAAGCGGCCCTTGGCGCAGAAGTCGCCGCTCGATTCGCGCACCGTCCAGCCGGAGACCGTCATCGGCTGAGCCTCGTCGGTCACGTCAGCGAGCCACGCCATCTGGCGCGCCTCGCGACAGTGGTTCGTGAGCGCCTCGCTCACGATCAGCACGTAGTCGCGTTTGGGGCGGCCCGCGTCCTTCGTGAACTCCGCCACCTCGAGGCCGAGGATCGGAAACGTCGTGTGGGCGCCGACGGAGGAAGGCAAGTCGAGCCGCGAGACCTGCGGGCGCAGCAGGTTCTCGGGCGTGGGCGGGAAGGGTCCCTCGAGCAGCTTGCGGCGATCCACCACTTGCATGACGCCGCCCGCATTGACCGGGAAGTCGTCTGACCGGGCATCCGCCTCGGGTTTTTCCACCCCCCACCTACCGTTTCCCCCGATTCGCCTCCGGCCGTCGTCGCCCGATGATGAGCTCCTACGCCGCTTACGGCGAATCGGAGATGGCAGATGGATCGCACCCCCCGCAGTTTCGCAGCCCTCCTCGGCAACCGATTCCTGCGCATCATCGCCTCCCTGGTGCTGGCCGCCGCGGCGCTGCAACTCGCCGCACCCGCGCGTGCCTCCGCCGCATCGTCCAAGGCCGAGGTGAGGGTGCGGGCGGTGGTCCTCAGCTATTTCCGGACCTCCGCGGTCTCCCATCCGGCGGGGCTGCAGGTGAGCGATGCGGACATCGCCCGGGGTTACATGGACCTGCCCCAGGCCTCGTCATTCGAATTCGCCTCGAACACCCGCAACCCGCTCAGCGTGGCGGTGGCTTTCGACCCGAGCTTCATCTCCAAAGTGGGTGTGCGCATGCTGGGCGATGAGGTCACGGTGCAAACATCCGGAGGTGGCAGCACCGTGCGCAACTCCCACATCGGAAATCAGCATGTGGCGGTGACCTACCGCTTACACCTCAACTCGAATGCCCGCGCCGGCCAGTACGCCTGGCCGGTAGGCCTCCAGATCTCTTCGCTGGCATAGGGTGGTGCGGGAGACCGGTGAGCGTTAGGGGTCAGACTCCTAACGCCTTGGCACCGTCCCTGCTCATCGCACCGCGAAAGCGCTAGGAGTCTGACCCCTAACGCCAAGCTCTTTAGCAGGTCACCGGCGGGGTGCGCCGCAGCGCCACCGACCCGTTGTTGAACTGCTCGGCGAACCGGATGTTCTGCCGCACGGCGTCCATGTAGAGGTTGGTGCCGCCGAAGTGCTGCCGCGCGAACTGGTAGGCGCCACCCAGCTCTCCATCGAGCCGGCGCGTAGCGTTCTGGTAGAACGACGGCGTCTTGCGCAGCAGGTCGTCGGCGTCGGCGAAGACCACCACCTCGCCCTTGGTGGTCTTCTGCTTGGTGATGCCGCCGGCCACGAATTCCGGGTACAGGCGGTCACGGCATTTCTCGAGGTAACACCGGTCCGACATCTGCGCGATGATGTCCGCGGAACCGAGCAGGCTGCCGAGCAGGCTGTAGATGGGGTCGGGCATGCGAATGGTGGCCACCGGGCGCTCATAGCCGGTGTAGTGAAGGACCTGGCCGGCCACGTCCTTGAACTCTTCCATGCCGATCTCCGGCAGGTAGTCGCGCAGGAACTTGCCGCCGCGCGAGACGTGGGTGCGCGTGTACTCGGCGCCGTTCAGGTGCTTTTTGTCGTTGACGCGGCGGATGTAGCCGCAATCGTGGAACAGCGCGCAGATGACGCCCAGCTGGAACAGGCGCTCACCGATCGCAGGCCCGTCGCCGCGGGAGCGCTGGTAGCCGTCGAGCAGCCGCGTCATGGCCAGCGTGACCTCGAGGATGTGCTGGATGTCGTGGTATTCGGTGTCGCACTTCGCGTAGCCGGGATACTCGCCCCGGTACAGCCGCGTCACGTCGTCGATGGCGCGCGCCAGCGCCGGAGCCTGCGTGCGGGAATAGAGGCTGTTGAAGATGCGGATCACCTCGAGCTTCACGCACACGGGATCGGTCGTGTTGATCCGGTTGGTGACGTCGAAGTCGCTGCGCCTGAAGTTCATGTGCACCTCGCAACCACTTGTTTTTATACGGGCTTTTTCTTCTTTGGCCCGCCACTCCCCGCGTCACGCATTTGACTCCTTTTCCCTTGCCGCCGCAAGCGGGGGATCGGGCTAGCCAAAGGGTCGGGTGGGGAGTATGTTTTTGGCGAAACGAGATCAAGGATGGAGAACCGATGGCCACGGCGGCGATGGAGACTGCGGAAGAGATAAAACGGCGCATCGGAGAGCTCAACCTCGAGCATCGCGACCTCGACCGCGCGATCGAGGCGCTGGAGCTGAACCCCCTGCATGACGAGCTGCAGTTGAAGCGCCTGAAAAAACGCAAGCTGATGCTGAAGGACCAGATCTTCATGCTCCAGCGCCAGCTGGTGCCCGACATCCCGGCGTGAGCCGGTAGCAATTCGTCACACTTCGGGCGCATTCCGCGCGCCCGCCGGGCGGGTCCGCTAGGGGTCGTCCCCTATAATGGCCCCTTCTGCCCCAGCGAATATGGCGTTCCCGCATGCGTAAAGTCGTCGTCGGCGCCGCGTTGCTCGCCGTGGTTGCGGGTGTGGGCGCCCTCTCCTTCTGGGCCGGCCGCAGCACCCAACCCCCCGCCACCGCCGCCGCGCCCGCCAAGGGTCCTCCCGCGGGCATCGTCGTGGAAGCGTCCCGCGTCGCGGTGCGCAGCCTCCCCCAATCGCTCACCGCCGTAGGCAGCCTGCGCTCCGACGAGACCGTGATCCTGCGCCCCGAAATCGCCGGGCGCGTGGCATTGATCGGCTTTCGCGAGGGCGAGCGCGTCACCCGCGGCCAGGTGCTGGTGAAGCTCGACGCGTCGGTGCAGCAGGCCGACCTCGACAAGGCACGCGCCAACCTCACGCTGTCGAAATCCAAATTCGAGCGCTCTGTGGACCTGCTCAACAAGGGCTTCCTCTCGAGCCAGGCGCGCGACGAGGCCGAGAACACCTTCAAGGTCGCCGGGGCCGATGCCGATCTGATGGAAGCGCGCATCGCCAAGGCCACGATCAAGGCGCCGTTCTCCGGCACGCTGGGGCTGCGCATGGTGAGCCTCGGCGACTATGTGAAGGAAGGCCAGGACCTGGTGAACCTCGAGTCGCTCGACACCCTCAAGGTGGATTTCCGCGTCCCGGAGCTCGCACTCTCCCAGCTTCGCGACGGCCAGACGCTGCAGATCGCGCTCGACGCCGTGCCCGACAAGGTCTATGAGGGCAAGGTGGTCGCCATCAACCCGCTGATCGACGCCAACGGCCGCTCCATCGTGATCCGCGCCCAGGTCCCCAACAAGGACGGGAAGCTGCGACCCGGCATGTTCGCCCGCGTGCGGCTCTTCACCAGCGGCTCCAAGGACACCCTCGTGGTACCGGAGGAATCGCTCTTCCCCGTCGGCGAGGACAAGTACGTCTACAAGGTGGTGCAGGGCAAGGCCGCGCGCCAGAAGGTGGAGATCGGCACGCGGCTCGAGGGGCGCGTCGAGATCGTGAGCGGATTGGCCGCCGAGGACGTGGTGGTCACCGCCGGCGCGATCAAGCTGCGCGAGGGCGCCGCGGTCACCATCGCCAACGCCCCCGCATCGCAGGCGCCGGTCCCGGTGGTGCGCGAAGACGCCCCCAGGACCCGCGGCTAGGCTCCCATGACGCTACCCGAAACCTGCATCCGCCGCCCGGTGTTCGCGACGGTGATGTCGATCGTCGTGCTGCTGATCGGGGTCATCTCGTACTCGCGCCTGTCGGTCAGGGAATATCCCCGCATCGACGAGCCGGTGGTCACCGTGCAGACGCAGTACACCGGCGCCAGCGCCGAGGTGGTGGAGTCGCAGATCACCAAGGTGCTCGAGGACTCGCTCGCCGGCATCGAGGGCGTGGACGTGATGACCTCGGTGTCGCGCTCGGAGAGCTCGCAGATCACGGTGCGCTTCAAGTTGACGCGCAACCCCGATTCGGCCGCCGCCGACGTGCGCGACAAGGTCTCGCGAGTGCGCGCGCGCCTTCCGGAGGCGGTCGACGAACCGGTCATCGCCAAGGTCGAGGCCGATTCCTTCCCGATCATGTGGCTCGCGGTCACCTCGGACCAGGGCAAGAGCCAGATCGAGATCTCCGACTACGTGAGCCGCTACGTGAAGCCGCGGCTGTCCACGCTGCCGGGTGCAGCCGACGTGCGCGTCTTCGGCGAACGCAAGATCTCGATGCGCATCTGGCTGGACCGCGGCAAGCTCGCCGGCTACCGCCTCACGCCCCAGGACGTGGAAGACGCGCTGCGCCGGCAGAACGTGGAGATCCCCGCCGGCCGCATCGAGAGCGACAAGCGCGAGTTCTCGGTGCTGTCGGTCACGGACCTGCAGACCCCGGCCCAGTTCGAGACCATCGTGATCCGCGACGTGGCGGGCTACCCGGTGCGCCTGCGCGACGTGGGCCGGGTGGAGATCGCCCCGGCCGACGAGCGCGTCATCACCCGCTACCTCGGCACCACCTCGGTCAACATGGGGGTGATCAAGCAGGCAGTGGCCAACCCGCTCGAGCTCTCCCAGGCGGTGCGCAAGGAGCTGGTGGAGATCAACAAGACGCTTCCCGGCATGAAGATCGAGATGATCTTCGACTCGTCGGTGTTCATCGAGGAGTCGATCAAGTCGGTGTTCAAGGCGATCCTCGAGGCGGTGGTGCTGGTGGCGCTGGTGATCTTCTTCTTCCTGCGCAACCTGCGCGCCACCCTCATCCCGCTGGTCACGATTCCGGTGTCGCTCATCGGGGCCATGACCTTCATGTACCTGTTCGGCTTCAGCGTGAATACGCTCACCCTGCTGGCCATGGTGCTCGCCATCGGGCTGGTGGTGGACGACTCGATCGTGGTGCTGGAGAACATCCACCGCCACCTGGAAGCGGGCAAGCCGCGGCTGGAGGCGGCCCTCGTCGGCGCGCGCGAGATCGCCTTCGCGGTGATCGCGATGACGGTCACGCTCGCCGCCGTTTACGCGCCGCTCGCCTTCCAGACGGGCCGGACCGGGCGCCTCTTCATCGAATTCG
>JBBQBW010000231.1:0-5165 GCA_038318025.1 Burkholderiales bacterium
GCTATCACATGACCGCGGACATCCTGGGCCTCGACGGCATCGGCGACGAGCGCCATGCGTGCGACGCGGTGGCCCTCGAGGACAGCGAGGTCTGCGCGGCGCCGTTCGCGCGGCTCGACGAGATCGCCCGGCGCGAGCCGACGCTGCGGCGCAGCCTCTTCCGCCTGATCTCCCGCGACGTCTGCCGGCGACAGGACATGATGCTGCTGCTGGGAAGCCTGCGCGCCGAGGAGCGCCTCGGCGCCTTCCTGCTGAACCTCGCCGAGCGCTACCAGAGCCGCGGCTACTCGCCGATCGAGTTCACCCTGCGCATGACCCGCGAGGAGATCGCGAGCTACCTCGGCCTGCAACTCGAGACCGTGAGCCGGCTCTTCTCGCGCCTGCAGGCAGAGGGCCTGCTCCAGGTGCAGGGCCGCGCGATCAAGCTGCTCGACTTGCGCGGCCTGCGCCTCCTGGCGGGCCGAGGCAGGGACTCGGCGCCTGGAATCGTCACCGAAATCGACCCGTCGCGGACCCCGGGAATAAATCAGGGCTTCCCTGGCGCGTCGCGGCGTTGATTTGCATCAAGCCCCTGCCCTGAGGCTGCCGTATGGTGCCTTATCTTGGCGCGTGGGAGAACGACGATGTCGATGGAGCCCGACGGTCCCGCCACGCAGCGCGGTGGGCTGCTCGCGCGTGCGTGGCGAGGACTCCGCAGTCCCAGCGCGGGGTGGTCCGTGCTGGCCCTGGTGGGCCGCGGCCTCGCGTTCGGGGCGGTGGCCGTGGTCGGGACCCAGGTCATGGTCGCCGCCACCGGGACGGACGCCTTCTGCGGCGGCGCCTGCCATTCGATGCAATGGGTGGCGCGCGAGCACCAGCAAAGCGCCCACCACGTGAACCGCACCGGCGTGGGAGCCGGGTGCCACGACTGCCACATCCCGAAGAACTATCCCGAAGTGCTCTGGTACAAAACCACGGCCGGCATCAAGGACGTGGTCCAGGAAGCGCGCGGCGTCATCTCGACCGAGGAGAAGTTCAAGAAGGAACGCCTGCGAATGGCCAAGCTGGTGTGGGAGGAATACAAGGCCAACGACTCGCGGGCCTGCCGCGACTGCCACCGGTTCAGCGCGGAGGTGGTCGCCAAGCAGAAGGACTTCGTGAGGCCCATGCACGAGCAGGTTCTGGCGGGCACGGCGACCTGCATCGACTGCCACAAAGGCATCGCGCACACCGCGCCCGACGAGTGAGCGGCCTCCTGCCGCGGCCGAGGGCGCTTGCCGAGCTTGCGCTGCGCTAAGCGGCCCTCAGCCCTTCACGGCGCGCTTCGCGAGCTTGCGCTGCAGGGTTCGTCGATGCATCGAAAGCGCGCGCGCGGTCGCCGAGATGTTGCCGGCGTGTTCGAGCAGAACCCGGTCGATGTGCTCCCACTCCAGGCGATCGACCGACATCGGCCGGGAATTCGGCGCCACGTCGTCGTCGCCCGCGTCGCGATGAAGCGCGCGCACCACCTCGTCGGCGTTCACCGGCTTGGTGAGGTAGTAGGTGGCGCCGAGCTTGATCGCCTCCACCGCCGTGGCGATGCTGCCGTAGCCGGTGAGGACCACGACGCGCGTGTTCGGGTCGATCGCGATCAGCGCGGAGACGAGCTTCAGGCCCGAGACGTCGGGCAGCTTGAGGTCGACGACCGCGTACTCGGGGGAGCTGCCGCCGGCGAGCGCGCGGGCTTCGGCGGCACTCGCGGCCACCCGCACGTCGAACCCGCGCTCGCCGAGCGCGCGGGCGAGCGCGCCGCGCAGCGCCTCGTCGTCGTCGACCAGGAGCAGGCTCGGCCGGTCGTCAGCGTCGTTCCGGGGATCGCTCATGGCGTCGCGGCAAGCCTCAGTGAGTCCAGCGGCAACGAGAGTTGCGCGCGGGTGCCGCCGCCTTCACGCTTCTCCCACGCGAGCGAGCCGCCGAGGCGCTCGATGGCGCGCGCGGACAGGACCAGGCCCAATCCCGTTCCCCGCCCGGGCGGCTTGGTGGTGAAGAACGCGCGTCCCAGCTTGTCCGCATCGGCCTCCGGCATGCCGTCGCCGCGATCGGCGACCTGGATGCGCAGGCGGTCGCCGTCGCATTGGGCGGAGAATAATACGTCGCCGGGCGAGGCGTCGACCGCGTTGTCGAGGAGCGACAGCAGCGTCTGGCGCAGCCCCTCCTCGGCGAAGATCTCCGCGGCCGGGTCGAGCCCGCTCCAGTCGCACGCGATCAGCGCCTGCGGGTGCAGCGCGCGCGCGCGCGCCGCGATCGAATCGAGGAACGCGCCGAGGCGCTCGCGCCCGCCGCTCACCGCGCGTGCGTGCCCGCCGGCGGCGAGCAGGTTGGAGATCGATTCGCGGCACAGCTCGATCTGCGCGGCGAGGAGCTGCGCGTCGCGCGCGAGCGCTGCGGTCGGGGCGTTGCGCAGGATCTCTCCCGCGACCACGGCCATGGTGGTGAGCGGCGTGGACAGCTCGTGGGCGGCGCCCGCGGCCAGGGCGCCGATGCGCAGGACCGATTCGTCCCGCAGCGCGCGTTGCGCGGCCTCGTTCAGGCGGCGCTCGTGGTCGCGCAGCTCCGCGGCGATGCGCGCCACGAAGGACGCGGTGATCGTGACGGTCAGCGTGAAGCTCACGGCGTATCCGATCGCGATGAGGCCGAAGGGCAGCGCCTCGCCCGAGGCTTGCGCGAGCGGCACGTGGGCGGCCGCGAGGGCCACGAAGCAGGCCGCGACCGCCCCGGCCCCGATCGATGCCCAGAGCGGCGGCAGCAGCAGGGCCATCAGGACGGCGTGCAGCACGAAGAGCAGGCTGAACGGATTGAACGCCCCGCCCGAGAGGAACAGCAGCGCCGCGAGCGCGAGGAGGTCGAAGGCGAGGTGCGCGGCGAGCTCCCCGTGGCTCGCCGCGCGCGCCGAGCGCAACCGCCTCCAGGTCCAGGCATCGAGCGCGACCACGCTCGCCACGACCGCGGCCATCGGGGCGATCGGCAGCGCGGCGCCGAGGAACGACGCCGCGGCGATGGCGGCGGCCTGCCCTCCAGCGGCGATCGCGCGCAGGATCACGAGCTGCCTCAAGCTCGCGAGCAGCGCCGGCGGCGAGGCCGCGGGGCGCGTCGAGACGGTGGGGCCGGTTGCCATGCGCGCTCCCGAAAGGCGAAAAAAAGCCGGCCAGGGCCGGCTTTATTCCGCCGTGCGGGTCACGGATTCACAGGGAGAGGACCCACTTCACCAGCGTCTTCTGGTCTTCGGCGCTCGCCTTGACCCCCGGATGGCCCTTGCCGCTGCCGATCTTCGCGACGAGCGTGGCCTCGGCATCGGCCTTGCCCTTGTACTTGGCCGAGAGGTCCTTGAACGAGGCGCCCATCTTCTTCGCCCCCTCCACGTTGTGGCACCCGAGGCAGCCGCTCGACTTGGCGAGGGCTTCCGATGCGTTTGCGATCCCGGTTGCGGCCAGGCCGATCGATGCGACGACGATCACGACGATGCTCTTCATGGGGTCTCCTTGGTTCACGACGCTGAATTTGTGGGTGTTCGACGGAGCCGCCGGCGGAATGCTTCGCCGTGTGCTCATTCTAACGCAGGCGCGCAGCCCAGGTTGACGTGGAGATCCTGAAATCCGCGCTGATCGCCCGGCCGGCGGAGGCCACCTTCGACGTGATCGAGGCCGCCGAGCATTACCCGGGTTTCCTGCCCTGGTGCGCGAAGGCCGACATCCTTGCGCGCGACGCAACCCTGGTCGTCGCCCGGATCACCGTCGACTTCCATGGCGCGCGATTCGATCTCACGACCCGCAACCCCAAGCGGCGCCCGAGCTGGATGGCGATCCACCTGGAAGACGGGCCGTTCCGAACTTTCGAGGGCGAGTGGCGGGTGACCGGGCTCGCGCCCGACGCCTGCAAGATCGAGTTCGCGCTGCGGTACGAATTCGCAAGCGCGCTCGCCGGCCGGCTCGCCGGCCGGGTCTTCGACGACATCGCCGGCACCCTCGTGGATGCATTCGCCAACCGAGTCGAACAAGGAGCCCTGCCATGACCGACCCCGAAATCCTCGTCGCACTGCGCGCTTCGCGCCTCGCCGCGGAGCTTTCCGAAGAGCAGATGCGCGTACTCAGCCCCCACCTGGTGTTCCGCGACCTCCAGCCCGGGGAGGTGCTGGTGGGCCAGGGCACCTCCGACAATCACCTGTATTCGATCGTGCGCGGCGCGCTCGGCGTGGTGCGCAGCAGCGACTCCGAGCCGCCCATGACCCTCTTCACCATGACCGTCGGCGACTTCGTGGGAGAGATGAGCTTCCTCGACGCCACGCCGCACTACGCCGCGGTCGTGGCGGTGGGCCCCACGCGGGTCTTCGGCCTGGAGCGCGAGAAGCTCGAAGCGCTCCTCACCGCCCACCCCGAGGTCGTCTATCGGGTGATGCGCGCGATCCTGCGCACCGTGCACCAGATCCAGCGGCGCCTGTCGATGCAGTCGGTGGAGCTCACCAACTACATCTACAAGCAGCACGGCCGCTACTAACCTTAGGGGACAGACCACCAATTGCGGAGGATGAAACTGTTGTTTCATCAAGTGCAATTGGTGGTCTGTCCCCTAAGAGCGGTCCCCTAAGAGCGCCTCCGCGACCAGCTCGGCCACGTCGCGCGTGGCCACCTGCCCTTCCTTGCCGAGGGTGTTGACGCCGTCGGAGATCATCAGCGCGCAATAGGGGCAGGCGGTGGCGATGACGGCGGGCGAGCGCGGTAACGCCTGCTCGACGCGCGCCACGTTGATGCGCGTACCGATCTTCTCCTCCATCCACATGCGAGCGCCGCCCGCGCCGCAGCACATCGCGCGTTCCCGATTGAGGTCGAACTCGAGCGGCGCGTCGCGCGTGATGCGCCCGAGGATCGCGCGCGGGGCCGCGTACTCGCCGTTGTGCCGGCCCAGGTAGCAGGGCTCGTGGTAGATCACCCGCTCGAACGCGGGGCGCAGCCGAATGCGCCCCGCGTCCGCCAGGCGCGCGATGAGCTGCGTGTGGTGCAGCACCTCGTAGTGCCCGCCGAACTCCGGATACTCGTTTTTCAACGTGTTGAACGCGTGGGGATCGCAGGTGACGATGCGCCGCACGCCAAACTCCGCGAGGGTCGCCACCAGCCCGCGGGCGAGTTGCTGGAACAGCATCTCGTTGCCGGCGC
>JBBQBW010000232.1:0-5154 GCA_038318025.1 Burkholderiales bacterium
TCGCGATCCGCGACCGCACCATCGCCATTGAGCGCTTCTCGGCGACGACGCCGTGGAATCCCTCGGAGGGCGCGCGCGCAAAGCTGGGCGCGGCAGCGCGCCACGCGCCGGGCGAGATCACCGCGGAAGGCAGCGTGGACCTGCGCGAGCGCACCGGGGCGCTGCGCGTGCGCGCCAACGCGGTGCCGGTCACGCAACTCGCCACCCGTTTCGTCGCCATCAGCGGCGAGGCGAGGCTCGAGGCGAAGGGCGACGGCGTGTTGGTGAGCGGGGAGATCAAGGCCGACGCGGCGTGGATCGGCGCGTTGGCGACCCCGCTGCCCACGGTCTCCGACGACGTCGTGGTGGTGCGCCGCGCGGCGGTGGCGGCGGACGACGACGAGCCGAAGGGGAAGGAGAAGATCCGCCTCGACCTGCGCCTGGGCCTGGGCGACCACACATGGTTCCAGGGTCGTGGGCTCGACACGCGCCTCACCGGCAACCTGCGCCTGGTGGGCGAGGCCGGGGCGCTGCGCGCGACCGGCTCGATCCGCACCGTGGACGGCACCTACGACGGCTACGGGCAGAAGCTCGCGATCGAGCGCGGCACGTTCACGTTTTCGGGCCCGCTGGAGAACCCGGCCCTGAACGTGCTGGCGCTGCGCACCGGGCTGCCGGTGGAAGCGGGCGTCGAGGTCTACGGCACGGCCACGCGCCCACGCGTGCGGCTGGTGTCGCGCCCCGATGTGCCGGAGCCGGAGAAGCTTTCCTGGCTGGTGCTCGGCCGCGGCCCGGCGGAAGCCAACCAGGCCGATGCCGCGACGCTGATGGCGGCAGCTCGGGCGTTGTTGGGCAGCAGCGCGCCCGGTGGCGACTTCGCCAAGCGCTTCGGTTTCGACGAGGTGCGAGTCGGCCGGCCCGACGCCGCCAGCGCCCTGGGGGTGCTGCCCCAGAGCACTGTGGCGGGCAAGACCGGCAGCGCCTCGGCCGCCGACGTGGTGACGGTGGGCAAGCGCCTCACCCGCGACGTCCACGTGATCTACGAGCAGGGATTGGCCGACGCCGAGGGCGCGCTGCGCGTGACCTGGCAGATCTCCAGGCACTTCCAGCTGCTGGTGCGGGCGGGGTACCTGCCCGGCGTGGACGCGGTGTATCGGTGGAGTTTTTACTGAGACTTAGGGGACAGACCTTAGGGGACAGACCACTAAGCGTCCAGCGTGTCGAGCTGCTGCTCGACGAGGCTTAGTGGTCTGTCCCCTAAGGTCTACCCCCTAAGGTCTACCCCTAAGGTCAGTGCTGCTTCACCCCGGCGGAAATATCTTCCAGGGTGTCGCCGGTGCGCTTGTCGCGCGGGTCCTTCACTGCCAGGTCGCCCAGGGAAACGATGCCCACCAGCTTGCCGTTCTCGACCACCGGCAGGCGGCGGATCTGGTGACCGGCCATCAGGTCCGCCGCTTCGGAGGTCGGCATGTCGGGGGTGGCGAAGACGATGTCGCCCGAGAGCACGTCGCGCAGGTGCTGGTCGGAGGAGCCGCCTTCGGCCACGGCGCGCACCACGATGTCGCGGTCGGTCACCATCCCGACAACCTTGCCGTCGGAAACCACCGGGATCGCCCCGGTGTCCTCGTCGCGCATCAGGATGGCGGCCTCCTTGAGGGTGCTGTGGGGCTGGCAGGTGCGGGGGTTGGAAGTCATCACGTCGCGGACGTTCATGGGGTTCTCCTGGTTTTCGAATCGGGTTGGACCGGGCGCGCCCGGTTTCGTTTGCAATTTTCGCCGGACGCCGCGGCGCGGAGGCCTAGAATGTGCACTCGAGGCCGCGACCCACAGCGGCCGGTCAGGGAGCCCGACGATGTACGAGTGCCCGTGGTGCCGCAGGAAGTCGTTTTCCTTCTGGCAGAAGCAATGGCTGGGTCCGGCCCGCGCGATCAAGTGCACCGCCTGCACCCGCAAGGTGAGCGTGCCCTGGGGCAAGGCGCACATCGCCGCCTCGCCGCTGCTCCTGGGCGCCATCTTCGGCCTGGTGGTGTGGGGCCCGATGCTGGGCGAGGGCAAGCTCGGCATCCTCTTCGGCGGCATCTTCGGCGCCGTCTTTGGCATGCTGCTCACCGCGCCGATCTACCACTTGTATGTCCCGCTCGTGAAACCCGGCCAGCAGGAAGACAACCGGGGCGACGACGACGAGGACCTGTCGCGCTCCCGGCGCGGCTGACGTCCCGTCCCCGGGGTGGGCTTCGCGCCCGCCGCCTGCTACCCGCAGACCCCGACCCAGCCGCAGGCGCTGCAGAAATCGCAGCCGTCCTTTCGGATCACGGTGGCGTTTCCGCACTCGCGGCATAACCTGCCCTTCATCACCGCCGGTTCGTCCTCGGCGCGGGGCGACTCGAGCACCCCCAGCTCGCGCGTGGGAAAACCGCGCTCGTCCAGGAGCCCGAGCATCGCGTAGCGGTGGATCACGAGCCGCGCGAGGTAGGCCACCGTGGATGGCCAGTTCTGCTGGCGGCGCTCGCCCGGCACGAACGCCATGAAATCCCCCAGCGGCTCGGAGTAGTCGAGGAGCTTGCGCAGCTTCATGCCGATCCACGCGACGTCGAGCACGCGCATGTCGAGCGACAGGATGCGCGTGAGGCCGTCGAGCGCGCGCGGGTAGTGCCCCGAGAGCCATAGCGAGTAGGGCCGCGTCGTGCCGTCGGGCATCTGGATCTCCTTCATACCGAGCACGAATTCCTCGCCGGAGGCGGGGTTGGCGATGTCGACGGTCCACGACAGCGTGCCGTCGGTGCCGGTGCGCGGCTCGTCGACGCTGAAC
The DNA here is from genome assembly GCA_038318025.1 of Burkholderiales bacterium. Classification (GTDB taxonomy): domain Bacteria; phylum Pseudomonadota; class Gammaproteobacteria; order Burkholderiales; family Usitatibacteraceae; genus Usitatibacter. The sequence goes on from JBBQBW010000232.1 coordinate 2,789, forward strand.
ATGTGGTCCATCACCGGCGTGGCGCCTCCCTCCTCGAAGGCGCGCAGCTGCTCGCACCGCCAGCGCACCACTTGCGCCACCGCCGCGACCACCCCGGGCACGCGCTTCTTCTCGCCATGGGGCGGCAAGCGCATCTCGAACGCGTCGTCGCCCACCGTGGCCGAGAGCGTGTCGAGCTTCATCCGCAGCCAAGCGCGGTCGTTGGCGCGCATGTCCATGGAGAGCGTCTTGGCCACGGCCCCCAGCCCGCGCGGCTGCTCCGCGCCGTTCACCCAGATTTCGAACGGGAACGAGCGACCGGCCTCCTCCACGTGGCCGACGAAGAGCGCGAAGCGCCCGGTGGGCGAATCGATCATGTAGGTCCAGGCGAGGTTGCCCTCGGGCAGCTCGGGGCGGCCGGGCCAGCGCAGGCTTGCCAGGACCGGCTGCGGCACGCTCTGGATCGCGAGCCGGCGGTTGGCGCCGCTGCCGGCCAGTTCCACCGTGGCGGGTTTAGGTGCGTCCGGGGTGAGCACGGCGCCCAGCACGCTGTTGGGGCGGTAAGTCGCCAGGCCCTTCAGCCCCGACTTCCAAGCCTCCATGTAGAGGTGCTCGAACTCGGCGTACGGATAGTCCTCCGGCACGTTCACGGTCTTGGAGATGCTGGTGTCGATGAACGGCGCCACCGCGGCCACCATCGCCTGGTGCGCCGAGGCCGAGATCTCGAGCGCGGACACGAAGTAGTCCGGAAGCTTCGCCTCCTCGCCGAAGAGGTGCCGGTAGAGGCGCCACGCGTGGTCCTCGACGCGGAACTCCTTGTGGGTGCCGTCGGCCATGCGCTTCTTGCGCGTGTAGGTCCAGGAGAACGGCGGCTCGATGCCGTTGCTCGCGTTGTCGGCGAAGGCGAGGCTGATGGTGCCGGTGGGGGCGATCGCGAGAAGGTGCGAATTGCGGATGCCATGCTCGCGGATCCGGTCCTTGATGGCCGCCGGGAGGCGTGAGGCGAAGTTGCCGCCTGACAGGAACAGGTCACGGTTGAACATCGGGAAAGCCCCGCGCTCGCGCGCCAGCTCGATGGAGGCGAGGTATGCCTTCTCCCGCATGAATTCGGACACCTTCGCCGCTGCGGCCCGCGCCTCCCGCGTGTCGTAGCGCAAGCGCAGCATCACCAGTGCATCCCCGAGGCCGGTGAAGCCCAGGCCCACGCGCCGCTTGGCCCTGGCTTCCGCACTCTGCTGGGCCAAGGGCCAGGGAGTCACGGTGAGCACGTTGTCCAGCATCCTCACCGCGACGCCGACCACGGCGCCGAAGGCGTCGAAGTCGAATGCGGCTTTCTCCGCGAATGGATCGCGCACGAATCGCGTGAGATCGATGGAGCCGAGGCAGCAACAGCCGTAGGCCGGAAGCATTTCCTCCGCGCACGGGTTTGAAGCTTCGATCGTTTCGCAGTAATACAAGTTGTTGTCACGGTTCACGCGATCGAGGAACAGCACTCCCGGCTCGGCATGGTCGTAAGTGGATCGCATCACCTGCTCCCACAGGTCGCGCGCGCGGACCTTGCGATAGACCCACGCGCCGTCATCGCGCTGGTAGCCCCCGGCCTCCTTCACGTCCGCCGCCGGTTCGGCGCGATGCACGAGCTCAAAGTCGCGGTCGGCCCCCACCGCTTCCATGAACGCATCGGTGATACCCACCGAGATGTTGAAGTTGGTGAGCTTCCCCGTGTCCTTCGCATGGATGAAGGTCTCGATGTCCGGATGGTCGCAGCGCAGCACGCCCATCTGCGCGCCGCGGCGCGCGCCCGCCGACTCCACCGTCTCGCACGACTGGTCGAAGACCTTCATGTATGAAACCGGGCCGGAGGCGCGCGAATTGGTGCCGCGCACCCAGGCGCCCTCGGGGCGGATGGAGGAAAAGTCGTAGCCCACGCCGCCGCCACGGCGCATGGTCTCGGCCGCCTCGGCGAGCGCGGTGTAGATGCCCGGCTTGCCGTCGACCACCTCGGTGATCGAATCGCCCACCGGTTGCACGAAGCAGTTGATGAGGGTCGCGGTGAGCGAGGTGCCGGCGGCTGAATCGATGCGCCCGGCGGGGATGAAGCCCGCCTCCTGCGCCTCGAGGAAGCGCGCCTCCCAGTGGGCGCGCTTGCCCTCGGGCTCCGCCGCGGCGAGGGCACGGGCCACGCGGGCGCGCACCTCGGCCACGGTGCTCTCGCCTCCCTTGGCGTACTTTTCCAGCAGCACCTCGCCGGAAATGGACTGGCGCGGGAGCGCCGTCCCGGGTTGCGGGCGCCGCGGCGGGCGGTTGGTTAGTGCCATGATGAAAGATCCTTCTAAAGAAGCAGCCGACAGTAAGAAGTCTGATCAAGATCAACCGCTTGCGCAACC
>JBBQBW010000233.1:0-5151 GCA_038318025.1 Burkholderiales bacterium
CCAGGTGGGCTATCTCAAGCTCGCCCTGGGCCGGGCCTTCGACGCCGTGGCGTACTTCGAGGGCGCGGCGCGCGCGACCCGGGCCCCCTGAGATCTCCCTCTCCCATGGGAGAGCGCCGGGGAGAGGGGAGCTATTTTACCGAGTTGTCCTGCGTCTCCGCCGTCGGCCCATGCACCTTGCAGGAGGCGATCCCCTGGTCGCGGGCGGAGTCGGAGCTGTACATCTGGCTGGTCCCGATGGTCTCGCCGTTGGCGGCCTTCAGCACGAAGAAGGGATGGGTGCCCTTGGAGGTGAGCCGGGAGTAGCGCGCATCGTCCGCCGAGTTGGCACGGCACGATTCGATCCCGCCCTGGGCCGCCGCCTTGGTGGTGTAGAGCTGGCTCGCGAGGACCGTCTGCGAATTGGCGGACTTCAGGTCCCAATGGAATTGCGACGAACCTGCGGGGTGGAGCACGTATTTTCCGGCCATGGTCGGGTCCTCGGTTCGGTAGTGAGTCGATAAGGATATAAAGGGCGTCCGGCACTGTCTGTACGTTTGCGTACATTCCGTCCATCCCTACGTGAGTTAATGGGGTCAGGTACATTTTCGAACCTGTCCCCATTATTCCGTTGGCGGAAAAGGGGGCAGGTTCGAAAATGTACCTGACCCCATTCGGAGCCTGCATGAAGATCGTCGAGATTCGCGAGAAGACCATTCCCATCTCCAGTCCCATCCGCAATGCGTACATCGACTTCAGCAAGATGACGCTGAGCCTGGTGGCGGTGGTGACCGACGTGATCCGCGACGGCAGGCCCGTGGTCGGCTACGGCTTCAACTCCAACGGGCGCTACGGGCAGGGCAAGCTGATGCGCGAGCGCTTCATCCCGCGCGTGCTGGAGGCCGCGCCCGAGTCGCTCATCGACGCGGGCGGCAACAACCTCGATCCGCACAGGATCTGGAACGCGATGTTCACCAACGAGAAGCCCGGCGGCCACGGCGAGCGCTCCGTCGCCATCGGCACCATCGACATGGCGGTGTGGGACGCGGTGGCCAAGATCGAGGGCAAGCCGCTCTTCCAGTTGCTGGCGGACCGCTACGGCGACGGCAAGCCCAACCGCAGGATCTTCGTCTACGCGGCCGGCGGCTACTACTACCCGGGCCAGGACCACACCAGGCTAAAGGACGAGATGAAGAGCTACGTCGACCGCGGCTACACGGTGGTGAAGAAGAAGATCGGCGGCGCCTCGCTCGACGAGGACCTGCGCCGCATCGACTCGATCCTCTCCGTGCTGCAGGATGGCCAGAAGCTCTGCGTCGACGCCAACGGGCGCTTCGACCTCGACACCGCCATCGCCTACGCGAAGGCGCTCTCGCGGTACGACCTCTTCTGGTATGAGGAGCCGGGCGACCCGCTCGACTTCGAGCTGCAGGCGACGCTGCGCAACTACTACGACAACCCGATGGCGACCGGGGAAAACCTCTTCTCGATGCAGGATGCGAGGAACCTCATCCGCTATGGCGGCATGCGCCCCGATCGCGACTGGCTGCAGTTCGACTGCGCTCTGAGCTACGGCCTGGTCGAGTACCTGCGCACGCTGGAGATGCTGAAGCAGCACGGCTGGTCGGCGAGCCGCTGCGTCCCCCACGGCGGGCACCAGATGTCGCTCAACATCGCGGCCGGACTGGGGCTGGGGGGCAACGAGTCCTATCCGGACCTGTTCCAGCCGTTCGGCGGCTTTCCGGACGGGGTCAAGGTGGTCGACAGCCACGTGACGCTGCCCGACCTGCCCGGCATCGGCTTCGAGGGCAAGGCCGACCTCTACCGGGAGATGAAGGCGCTGTCGGACTGAAGCGCTGTGAGTGCCGCGGCATCCCGGTCATGCGTTAGAAGCGGCATCGCAGCGATGGCTCGGCGTGCTGGCGCCGCGGATCTGATGCGTCCGCAACCCGCGCAGTGCCAGACCGCGCGCCTTTCGATGTCATCGATCACGCGCCCCCGGCGTCGGCGGCGGTTTCCGCCGACGCGATGCAGAGCATCCAGGCGCTCACCACCGCCGCGATGGAAAAAAGCGCCACCTGGCCGCCGAAGACCGGCAGCGCCGGGATCGCGAAGGCCATCGACAGCCACAATGTGCCGAGGGCGAGCGCCTTGGCGCGGCGCGGCAATCCTCGTCCCTCCTCGAACGCAGCGATGCAAGTTCCGAGCGCGGGGTGCGCGAGAAGCCACGCGTGCAGGCGCGACGAGCCGCGCGCGTAGCACGCCGAGGCGAGCAGAACGAAGGGTGTCGTGGGCAGGAGCGGCAGGAAGATCCCGGCCACGCCCAGCGCGAGGAAGACGCTGCCGAGACCGACGAGAAGCGAGGAGCGGAGGGGGGCGCGCACGGTCAGAATTCCACCTTGAGCGTGGCGGCCGCGTGGCGGCCCGGCTGGGTGTAGCGGTCGATCGAGGCGCCCGGGTTCGCGATGCCGCGTACGTCCGACCACAACCAGTGCTTCCGGTTCGTGAGGTTGAAGAGCCCGGCGTGCAGCGTCGCGTACCGCCCGAGGCGCGCGAACGCCGTGAGGTCGAGGGTTGTGAAGGCGGGCGTCGCGATGGGGTTGCCCGCGGTGGAGTCGATGCGCCGCTTCTTCGCCACGTGCGTCGCGTGGAGCTGCGCGCCGGCGGCAGGGCCCAGGGCCCACGGCCCCTCCCACCCGAGCGAGGCCACGAGCTTCGCGGGGTCCACGGAATTCAGCGGGGCGCCACGCCCCTGGTCGTCACCGCGCGTAGCAGCGCCCCCCACGCGCGCGCTCCACCCGCGGCCGAGCGCCGCCTCCGCCCGCGCCTCGATGCCCTCGATGCGAGCGCGCGATACGTTCTGCGACTGGAAAGTGATGGGGGCGGTGGGCACGCAGCGCGGGTCGCCGGGGCAGGGAAGCGGCGTGCGCGACACGATGAGGTCGCGGTAGCCGGTGCGATGGGCGGTGAGGGTCCAGCGCAGCGGCCCGTGCCGGCCGCGCAGCCCGGCTTCGAATCCCCGGCTTTCCTCGGGCCGCAGGTCCGGATTGGGAATCACCGCGTAACCGAGCGGCAGGTTGGAGAGGCCCACGTTCACGTCGAAGAAGGGCGGCGCGCGAAACCCCGTCGAGGCCTGGAATGTCGCTTCGAGCCGATCGCCCAGCGGCGCGAGGATGCCGAGCTTCGGCGACCACGCGGAATCCGAAAGCCGCACCGGCGCGCGTCCCGGATTGGCGGCGAGGAAGGCCGCGTCGGTGCTCGGGCGCGTCGCGTAGCGGTCGAAGCGCAGCGCCGGGATCCAGGTGGCCCCGAGCGCCGCGACCTCGTCCTGCACGAAGGCGCCGAGGCGCTCGAGGCGGGAGTCGGGGAAGTCGCGCGTGGGGAAGATGTCGGTGCCGACGACGTTCGTCGCCGCACCCGTGGCGAGGTTCACCTGCCGGCCGTCGCGCAACTCGGCCACGTCGGCGCGCGAGGCGTCGACGCCATAGACGAGTCGATGCCGGGCGGTCGCGGTCTCGCCGACCATCGAGACGCCCGCGTCCTCCTGCTCGAGCTGGAAGCGCGCCTCGCGGCGGCAGCTCACCGGCCCGGGGGCCGACAGGCACGCCGCGGTGGTGTTGGCGCGCACCTCGACCGTGTCCTGCGTGGTGCGCGCGCGCTGCGTGTAGGCGAGCACGGAGAGGCGGTCCACGGGACCCAGGGCGTAGGCGACCGCGTCCAGGCTCGCGCGCTCGCGCCGCGCGCGGTCGTCGCCCAGGAGGCTCACCGTCCGCGGCGATTGCGGATTGAGCGACAGCACGTCGGTGGCGACGCGGCGGTCGTAGTCCTCGTAGGTGGCGCGCAGGAAGCCGCCATCGGCCCGCGGCAGCACCAGCTTGGCGAGGCGCGAAGCGGCGCGCACGTCCTGAGGATTGGCGATCGTGCGCGTGTTGCCGGTGCCACCCGACTCGCCCTGCGTCTCCCGTTCGTGGCCTTCGGTGCGATGAAGGGCAGCCAGGACCTCCACGCCCGCCCCCCGGGCGGCGAGTGCGCCGCCGCGGTGCCAGGCATCGTCGACGCCCGCGTAGCCCGCCCCGGCGCGACCGCCGATCGCCGCGCCGTCGCGCAGGAGCTCGCGCGGATCGATCGTGGTCACCGCGAGCACGCCCGCGAGCGCGTCGGAGCCGTGCAACGCCGAGGCGGGGCCGCGCAGCAGCTCCAGGCGGGAGACGAGGCTCGTGTCGAAGAGGTTGCGCGAGGCGTTGGAGAAGGAGCCCACGCGGTAGCCCTCGGGAAGGCGCACCCCGTCCACCAACATCTGCACGCGGGCGCCGTCGAGGCCGCGGATGGCGATATTCCCGAGCCCGAAGCGTGCGGCGGAGTTCTCCACCGAGATTCCGGGCTCGTGGCGCAGTGCCTCGCGGATGTCGCGGGCGAGGCCGCGCTCGAGCTCGGGGCGCTCGATCACGGCGACGCTCGCCGGGGTGGCGGCAACCCGCTCGACGGCGCGGCTCGCCACCGAGGTCACCAGGATGCGCTCGTGGTAGCCGGGGGCCGCGGTTTCGGCGGAAGGGTTCTGGGAGGCGAGGGCGGCCATGGCCGCCAGGGGAAGCAGGGGAAACATGGGCCCATCGTCCCGGGTGCCCGGGCCCCGGGTTTGATCCCGCTCAATCCCGGGCGGCCTCCGGCCGGGAAAATCGGCAATATGCAGATCCAGTTCAAGGAACGACCCCCGAGCGGTGGCCGGCTCGCCGACCTCCTCGCCCACACGCCGATCTTCCGCGGCATCTCCCCCGAGGAGGTCGGTCGCATCGCCCTGGGCACGCGGGAAGTGCGCGCGGCGCGGGGCGAGGTGCTGTTCCGCCGCGGCGACCCCTGCGAAGGTTTCCACATCCTCGCCTACGGCCAGGTGAAGCTCGCCCTCACGACGCCCGGGGGCGAGGAGAAGGTGGTCGAGATCATCGGCCCCGGCCATTCCTTCGGCGAGGCGGTGATGTTCGCCGACCGGCCCTACATCGTGACCGCGACCGCGCTCGCCGATTCGCTCCTGCTGCACGTGGGCAAGGGCACCCTCTTCGCGGAGATCGACCGCGATCCGGGCCTCGCCCGGCGCATGCTGGGCAGCCTGTCGATGCGACTGCACATGCTGGTGAAGGACATGGAGGGCTACACGCTCCACTCCGCCGCCCAGCG
>JBBQBW010000234.1:0-5143 GCA_038318025.1 Burkholderiales bacterium
GAGGATCCCGATCCCCAGCGCCATCGGGCTGGAGGCGCTGCGCACACGGCGCTCCGGACCGGGCGGCTGGACCGGCGGCGGGCTCGTCCCGGGTGAAAGGTGCACGGCGCTCATCGTCGATCCACGTCGAAAGGGCCGGAAAGGATGCGCGAATGCGCCCGGGGTGTCTGTTCGGGACCGCACCCACGCGAGGACCGGGCCAATGTTCGCCAGCGCACGGAAAGCCTCGCCCGGCCGGCGCTACCCTCGAAGTGCGACCCCACCCCCCCGCAGGAAAGGCCACGACCCGCCATGAAGTACACCCGCCAGACCACCGCCGCCCGGGCTTCCATCTGGGCCCCGGCCTATCCGGGAAGCACCCGATTCACGACCAGGAGGAACGAAGCCATGGACCGCAACGCCGAATATGTCGAGAAGATGCAGGGAAAGATGAAGATGTGGGACGCCGAGGTGGACGCCCTGTCCGCCGAGAGCGGCAAGCTTGGGCTCGAGGCGCGCACCGCCTACGAGGCGAGGATCGCCGAGCTGCGCGTGAGCCGCGACCACGCGAACGTGGCCCTGCAGGAGTTGCGCGTGGCCACGGTGGCCGCCAGCAAGAACCTCTACTCCGGCGTCGAACTGGCTTGGGACACGATGTCGAAGGCGCTCGCCAAGGTCTGCGCCGACTCGCGGAAGCAGTAAGCGCGGTGGCTCGTGCCGTGCGGCGGCGGCGCGCGACGCGACGGTGATCGTGAGGGACGCGAATCGAATTATGCCGGGCCCGCCCCTCCTGGGGATCTTGTCGCCGGTGGCCACGTCGATCACGCAGAGCGTGAGGTCGGAGATCTCCGGGCGGAAGGTGGCCGCAAGGTGGTCGCCGCCGGATTCGAGCAGGATCAGCTCGAGGTCGGGAAAGCGCCGGTTCATTGCCATTGGCGCAGTGGTCGTGGCTGTCGGGCTGTTCTTTGCCCTCGGCGGCAGGAGACGCTGATCCATGAGGGCGCCCGGGCCGACCTCGGCTGGGAAGCGAAGGGCAACGCCCGATCAGTTGCGCGAGCACCCGATCGAAGCGTCAGCGCGCCGCAAGGAGGCGCGCGAGCGCTTCGGGAAGCTTCGCGGGGTGCTCGCAGTAGTCATGGGCTCCGTGGGCGGCAAGCTCCTCGCGGCTTCCGTACCCCCACAACACGCCCAGCGCCCCGGCGCCGTGGTGGCGCGCGGCGCGCATGTCGGCGCCGCGGTCGCCAATCATCACTGCGTTCGCGGGCTCGATGCCGTGGAGGGGAAGCAGGTGCGCGAGCAGCTCGCGCTTGTCCTCGCGGGTGCCGTCGAGCTCGCAGCCGTGCACCGCGGCGAAGTGATGGTCGAGCCCGAAGTGGCGCACGATCTTCTCGGCGTACACGCCCGGCTTGGACGTCGCCACCACCAGGATCGTGTCAGGCGCCGCGACTCTCTCCAGCGCTGCGGCGATGCCTTCATAAGGAGCGTTCTCGTAGAGCCCCACGTCGGCGAAGCGCTCGCGGTAGTGCGCGATCGCCCGTTCCACGGCGTCGCGGGAATCATTGCCGATGAGGGTCGCGAGGGTCGCGCGCAACGGCGGCCCGATGGCGAAGGTGAGGTCGTCGAGCGGCGGCGGCTCGATGCCCATGCGCTCGAGCGCGTGGGCGATGGAGCGCGTGATGCCCTCCCGTGGGTCGGTGAGCGTGCCGTCGAGGTCGAAGAGGAGGGCTTTCATCGCAGCAGGGGAGTGATGTCGAGATGAACGGAAAGGGTGCGCGCGTCGGGCGGGGCGCCATGGGGGAGCCAGCCGAGGCGGGGTGCCGCGAGCCGCGCGTCGAGGGCGGCGACATTCTCCTCGATCACCGGCATCGTGGGGTCGAGGGTATTGGCGATCCATCCCTGGAGCGCGAGGCCCGCGGCGCGAATCGCCTGGGCCGTGAGGAGCGCGTGGTTGAGGCATCCCAGGCGCAGGCCCACCACCATCACCACCGGCAGCGCGAATGCGCGCGCGAGGTCGACGGTGTCGAGGTCGTCGGCCAGGGGAACCTCGAAGCCGCCTACGCCTTCCACCACCAGGAAGTCCGTGCCGGCGTCGAGGCGCGCGCGCGCCGGGGGGATGCTTTCCAGCGAAAGCACGCGTCCCTCGCGCGCCGCGGCGATGTGCGGCGCCATCGGATCGCGCAACAGGATCGGCGTTACGTCCTCCGCACGCTCCGCCGGGAGGCCCGCGGCCTTGAGCAGCGCGCGCGTGTCGTCGTTGGCCCAGCGTCCCGCGACGCAATCGGCGCCGGCCGCGATCGGCTTCATCGGCGCGACCCGGAGGCCCCTGGCACGCAGTGCGTGCACCAATGCCGCGGCGGCGAGGGTCTTGCCCACACCGGTGTCGGTGCCGGTCACGAATACGCCGCGGCTCATCGCTTGCCCCGCCCCTGGAAGTCGATCACCTGGTGGCCGGGGGCCATGCGCGGCGGGGGCTTCCACGCATGGCCGTAGATCACCTCGTAGGTGGCGGGCAGCGCGCCGTTGCGGCGCGCCGGCTCATAGGCTGCGGCCAGGCGGCGCCACTTGTCGCGCCCGGCCAGGCCGCGCGCTCGTCCGGGCAACGCGTTGCGCGCGCCGATCGCCTTCAGGTCGCGCGCCACCGCCTCGGTCGTGGCGTACTCGAGGGTGATCACCTCCATTTCCATCACCGGGTCGGAGAAGCCCGCCTGCACCAGCCAGTCGCCGAGGTCGTGCATGTCGATGAAGGTGTTGACGTGGGGGTCCGCGTCCACCGCCGCCCATGCGGCGCGCAGCTCCTTCAGCGTGTCGGGCCCGAAGGTGGAGAACAGGTAGAGGCCGCCCGTCTCCAGGACGCGATGGGCCTCGGGAAACGCCACCTCCGGACGGCACCACTGGAGCGACAGGTTCGAAACCAGCAGTTGCGCGCTCGCCGCGGCGAGGGGGAGCCGCTCGGCATCGGCGCAGACCCACCGCGGCGCGCGGCCGGCCACCCGTTGCCACCACTTCGACCGCGAGCGCGCCACGCCCAGCATCGGCAGCGCGATGTCCACGCCCACCAGCTCGGCCCTGGCGAAGCGCTCGCGCAGCGGCGCGGCGAGCGCCCCGGTGCCGCAACCCAGGTCCACGATGCGGCGCGGCTCGATGCGGATCGGGTCGAGGTGATCGAGGAGGCGGCGCGCCACCTCGGCCTGGAGGATCGCGTTGCGGTCGTACGCCTCGGCGGCCTTGCCGAAGGAGCGGCGGACGCTCGACTTGTCCGGAAAGGCGGCCTCAGCCAACGAAGGACTCCAGCGCGGCGACGAACGCCTCGCGATGCGTGAAGAAGGGCAGGTGGGCGGCATCGGGCCATTCGACCAGCGTCGCCTGCGGGATCTGTTGGGCGAGCCAGCGTCCCGCCGCCACCGGCACCAGCGTATCGCGGGCGCCATGCATGACGAGCGTCGGCACCGGGAGCCACGCCGCGTCGACGCGCAGGTCGGTCTCCCGCAGCCATGCGAGCCCCCGCTCCAGCGCCGCCGCCGAAGGCGGATTCGCCGCCATGCGCTTCGCGAGCTGGCGCACCGAGGCGCGATCGCGCGCGCCATGCAGGGTGTTGAGGGTGACGAAGGTAGCGAGGGTCGCGTCGCGGTCGCGCGCGAGGTTGCGGGCGAACTCGTCGAGGACCGCCGGCTGCATGCCGTGGGGCCAGTCGGAGCCGGCGAGGAAGCGGGGCGTTGTGGCGAGGAGGGCCAAGCGGCGCACCCGCGCGGGATGGCGCCGCGCGAGGCGCTGGGCCACCAGGCCGCCCATGGACCAGCCGCACACCACGGCGCCCTCCGGGACGCGCCGGGCGACCGAGTCGACGGCCGCGTCGAGCGAGGCGGGCGAATCGTCGCGGGAGTCGTTGTGCCCCGGCAGGTCCAGCGCATGCACGCGCATGTGCATTGCGAGCATCGGGACCACGTCGGCCCAGACGCCGGCGTGAAATCCCCACCCGTGCAGCAGCACGAGGTCGGGGCCGGCGCCGGCGGCGCGATTGCCCGGCTCAACCACCGCGCTCGGCAAGCGCTCTGGAGAGCGCCTCCACGAGCCCCTCGACATCCGCCGTCGAATGGGCGGCGGAAAGCGAGATGCGCAGCCGTGAAGTGCCTTCGGGCACGGTCGGCGGCCGGATCGCGGGAACCAGGAATCCGGCGGCCCGCAATGCGTCCGAGAGCGCCACCGCGGCGCGGGCGTCGCCCACGGGCACCGGCTGGATTGCCGAGGTCGAGGGCATGAGCTCGATGCCGCGCATCGCGCAGCGCGCCTTCAGCAACGCAATGCGCTCGTGCAGGCGCTCCACGATGGCGGGCTCGGCCTCGAGGAGGGCCATGGCGGCGCTCGCCACGGCGGCGGCCATCGGCGGCGGCGCGGTGGAGAAGACGTAGGTACGCGCGCGCTGCAGCAGCCACTCGATGACCGTCGCCTCGCCGCCCACCAGCGCGCCATATCCGCCCATCGCCTTGCCGAGCGTCGCCATGTACACCACCCGTGGTGAAGCAACGCCGAAGTGCTCGAGCGCGCCGCGCCCGTTGCGCCCGAGGACGCCGAAGCCATGGGCGTCGTCCAGCACCAGCCAGGCGTCGTGGCGCTCGGCGAGCCGCGCCAACTCGGCTAGCGGCGCCATGTCGCCCTCCATGCTGAACACCGTGTCGGTGGCGATGACCTTGGTCGCGGCGGTCGACCCCTCGAGCTGGAGTGCCAGCGCCGCCATGTCGAGGTGCGGATAACGCGTGAGAGTCGCGCGCGAAAGGCGCGCGCCGTCGATGAGGCAGGCGTGGTTCAGGCGATCGGAGAAGATCTCGGCGTGGCGGTCGGCGAGTGCGCCGAGGATGCCCAAGTTGGCGAGGTAGCCGCTGCCGAAGAGGAGGGCGCGCTCGACGCCGGCGAAGGCGGCGAAGCGGCGTTCGCACTCCTCGTGGGGTTCCATGTGGCCCGAGACCAGCGCCGAGGCCGCGCTGCCCACGCCCCACGTGTCGATGGCGCCGCGGGCGGCGTGCGCGAGGCGGAGGTCGCTCGCGAGCCCGAGGTAGTCGTTGCTCGCGAAGTTGGCGAGGTCCGCGCCGTCGACGCGCAGGCGTGGGCCCTGGGGGGAAGCGACGCGGCGGCGCTTGCGCAACAGCCCCGCGGCATCGAGCTCGGCCAG
>JBBQBW010000235.1:0-5118 GCA_038318025.1 Burkholderiales bacterium
GTGGAGCGCTACCTGCGCGAAGTAATGATTTCCCGCATCGCGCCAGTGAGCCCGCAGCTGGTGCTGTGTTTCATCGCCGAGCGCGTGCTGGGGCTGCCGAAGTCGTATTGAGGCACGCTCCGGCGAACGTTTCCCGCCTACGCACTGTCGCAAACTGCTCTATCATCGCGGGTCGCTGAAGAAGCAGAAGCGTTGCGAATGGCCAAGTACGACGAACAAAGCATCAAGGTTCTCAAGGGGTTGGAGCCCGTCCGGGCCCGCCCGGGGATGTACACGCGGACCGACAGCCCGCTGCACATCATCCAGGAGATGATCGACAACGCGGCCGACGAGGCGCTCGCCGGGCACGCGAAGAACGTCACCGTGACCACGTGGAAGGACGGCTCGGTGAGCGTCGAGGACGACGGCCGCGGCATCCCCGTGGGCCCCCACCCGGTGGAAAAGGCGCCGACCGTCGAAATCGTGTTCACGCGCCTGCACGCCGGCGGAAAGTTCGACAAGCAGGGCGGCGGCGCCTACGCCTTCTCCGGCGGCCTCCACGGCGTCGGCGTGTCGGTCACCAACGCGCTCTCCAAGCGCCTCGAGGTTCGCGTCACGCGCGAGGGCGCGATCCACGAGATCGCCTTCGAGGCCGGCGAGGTGGTGCAGAAGCTGAAGAAGGTGGGCACGGCCCCGCCGCGGGCATCCGGCACCTTCGTGCACGCCTGGCCCGATCCGAAGTATTTCGACAGCCCGAAGATCGGCCGCGGGGAGCTGGAGCTGCTGCTGCGCGCCAAGGCGGTGCTGCTGCCCGGCCTCACCGTGCGCCTCCTCGACGAGTCCGGCAAGGATCCGCGCGAATGGAAGTACCAGGGCGGCCTCGAGGCCTACCTCCAGGAGCGCATGGAAGGCGCCGTGGGGTACCTGAGTCCGGTGTTCTCCGGCGAGTCCTATGCGAGCGCCGGCGACGCCACCTTCGCCGAGGGCGAGGGCGCGGCCTGGGCCATCGCCTGGTCCGAGGCCGGCGGCGAGGGCGAGTCCTACGTGAACCTCATTCCCACGGTGCTGGGCGGAACCCACGAGGCGGGGTTGCGCAATGCCGTGTACGAATCGATCAAGGAGTTCTGCGAGCACCACGAGCTGCTGACTCGCGGCGTGTCGCTGCAGAGCGAGGACGCGTGGAAGTCGCTGCGATATTGCCTCTCGGCGCGCATCCTCGACCCGCAGTTCCAGGGCCAGACCAAGGAGCGGCTTTCGTCGCGCGAATCGGTGAAGCTGATCGCCTCCCGCGTGAAGGATCCGCTCGACGCCTGGCTCAATGCCAACGTCGAGGAAGGCAAGAAGGTCGCGCAGCTCGCGATCAATGCGGCGACCGCGCGGCAGCGCGCCGGCAAGATCGTCGAGAAGAAGCGCGGCTCGGGGGTGGCGGTGCTGCCGGGCAAGCTCACCGACTGCGAGAGCCAGGACTCCACGCGCAATGAGGTGTTCCTGGTCGAGGGCGATTCCGCCGGCGGCTCCGCCAAGCAGGGCCGCGACCGCCAGTACCAGGCGATCCTGCCGCTGAAGGGCAAGGTGCTCAACACTTTCGAGGTGGATGCGAAGGAGCTCTACGGCAACGCCGAGGTGCACGACATCGCGGTGGCCCTCGGCATCGACCACCATCCGAGCGGGGCGCCCGATACCGTCCTCGACAACCTGCGCTACGGCAAGGTCATCATCATGGCCGACGCCGATGTCGACGGCTCGCACATCCAGACGCTGCTGCTCACGCTCTTCTACAAGCACTTCCCTAAGCTGATCGAGCTCGGCCATGTCTTCGTTGCGCAGGCGCCGCTCTATTCGATCCGGGTGGCCCCGCATGGCAAGGTGAAGAACGAGCGCCGCCTCTACGCGCTGGACGAGGCGGAGCGCGAGATGATGATCGAGAAGCTGCGCGACGAGGGCGTGCGCGACAGCCAGGTGCAGATCGGCCGCTTCAAGGGCCTGGGCGAGATGAACCCCGAGCAGCTGCGCGAGACCACCATGAGCGCCGACACGCGGCGGCTGATCGAGATGCGCCTGGACGCCTCCGAGCACGCGATCGCCCCGATCGTCTTCAAGCTGCTGATGGGCAAGACCGAGGCGGCCGGGCGCCGCGCCTGGATGGAGAAGGAAGGCCACACCATCGAGGCCGACCTGTGAGCGCCTCGCGCGTGAAGGCGCGCAAGGGCAAGGCCGAGGACCTCTCCGGCGATCTCTTCGCCACCAATCCCTCGGTGAACGATGCCGATGGCGCAGAGCCGCCGGCGCCTCCTGCCGCGCAGTCCCCTGCTCCGCCCCGTGGCGGCGACGGCCCCACACTCTCCGAATTCGCATCCCGCGCCTACCTCGCCTATGCGATGAGCGTGGTGAAGGGGCGCGCGCTCCCCTCGGTGGAGGACGGGCAGAAGCCGGTGCAGCGCCGCATCCTCTACACCATGCGCGAGATGGGCACGCGCTCCGACGTGCCGCACAAGAAGAGCGCCCGCATCGTGGGCGACGTGCTCGGCCGCTACCATCCCCACGGCGACACCGCGACCTACGACGCGATGGTGCGCATGGCGCAGGACTTCACGCTGCGTTATCCGCTGATCGACGGCCAGGGCAATTTCGGCTCGCGCGACGGCGACAGCCCCGCGGCCTACCGCTACACCGAGGTGCGCCTCACGCCGTTCGCCGAGCACGTGCTGCTCTCGGAGCTCGACCGCGGCACGGTGGACTTCGTCGACAACTACAACGGCGAGTTCCGCGAGCCCAAGCTGCTCCCCGCGCGCCTGCCGGTGATGCTGCTGAACGGCGCTTCGGGCATCGCGGTCGGCATGGCCACCGAGATCCCGCCGCACAACCTGCGCGAGGTGGCGGAGGCCTGCGCGCAGACGTTGGAGAACGACGCGGGTTCGAAGCCCGTCATCAAGGGCATCAAGGGCCCGGACTTCCCCGGCGGCGGCCAGATCATCAGCGCCCGCGACGAGATCAAGCGCGCCTACGAGAGCGGCCGCGGCAGCGTGCGGGTGCGGGCGCGCTACAACGTGGAGAAGCTCGCGCGCGGCCAGTATCGCGTGGCGGTGTTCCAGCTGCCCCCGGTGGCCTCCGCGGCCAGGGTGCTGGCGGAGATCGAAGAGCTTACCAATCCCAAGGCAAAAGCGGGGAAGAAGTCCCTCACGCCCGACCAGCAGAGCCTCAAGAACGCGGCGCTGGCGCTCCTCGAGAGCGCCCGCGACGACTCCGACCAGGAGCACCCAGTGCGCCTCGTGTTCGAGCCGCGCACCAGCAAGGTCGATAGCGAGGAGCTGATGCAGTTCCTCCTCGCCCACACCTCGATGGAGGCGAACGTCTCGTTGAACCTGGTCGCCATCGGCACCGATGGAAGGCCGCGGCAGATGGGCCTGGGCGAGGTGATCGGCGAATGGGCCGGGTTCCGCCTCCAGGTGCTCGAGCGCCGCCTGCAGCATCGCTTCGACGAGGTGGCCGACCGCATGCACATCCTGGAAGGCCGCATGGTCGCCTTCCTCAACATCGACCGCGTGATCAAGCTGATCCGCGCCGCCGACGAGCCCAGGCCGGAGCTGATGGCGGTGTTCGACCTCACCGAGCGGCAGGCCGAGGACATCCTCGAGATTCGCCTGCGCCAGCTGGCGCGGCTGGAGGGGATCAAGATCGAGCGCGAGCTGGCGGAGCTCAAGAAGGAAGCGGCGGGCCTGAAGCGCCTGCTGGGCTCGCCCGCGGAGCGCCGCAAGCTGGCGGCCAGGGAAGTGCGCGACGATGCCGAGCGCTTCGGCGACGCACGCCGCACCGTGATCGAGGAAGCCGAGCGCATCACGGTGTCGATGGTGGAGACGGTGAGCGACGAGCCGATCACCGTGGTCCTGTCGCGCAACGGGTTCCTGCGCACGCGCCAGGGCCACGGCATCGATGCGGGGGCGCTGGCGTGGAAGGAAGGCGACGGGCCGCTCGCGGTGCTGGAAACCCGCACCGTGCACCCGATCGTGCTCTTCGGCACCAACGGGCGCGTCTACAGCGTGCGCACGTCGGACCTGCCCGGTGGCAAGGGCGACGGCGTGCCGGCGGCATCCCTCGTGGATACGGCAGGAGCCTCGATCGTGGGCATGATCACCGGCACCGGCGACATCCCGGTCCTGATCAGCTCCTCGGCGGGTTATGCGCTGCGCGCGAAGCTGGAGAACCTGGTGACGCGCCAGCGCGCCGGCAAGCAGTTCCTCACGATCTCCGAGGGCCAGGCCCAGCTCGCACCGGCGCAACTGGCACCCGAGGTGAAGGAAGTCGCGGCACTCTCCGCGGAGGGACGCATGTTGGTCTTCAAGCTGGACGAGATCAACGAGCTGCCCTCCGGTGGCCGGGGCGTCACCGCCATGAAGCTGCACGAGGGCGAGGCGATGCTGGGCCTGCGCCCCGTCACCCCCGAAGGCGTGCGCGTCGCCGCCATCGGACGCAGCGACAAACGCACCGTCCACGCGATCCGCGGCAAGGACCTCGCTCACTACCGCGCCCCCCGCGCCCGCACCGGCCGCAAGCTCGAGCCCTACTTCAAGAAGGTCGAGGGATTCGAATAACGTTAGGGGTCAGACTCCCAGCGTTAGGGGTCAGACTCCCAGCGCCATCACGGTGTCAGACTCGAGGCGCTGCGGGGGCGCTGGGAGTCTGACCCCTAACGCTGCCCCTAACGCTTTGGGAGTCTGACCCCTAACGCTAAAGGTCGTCGGGGACGTTGGGCGGCGGGCGGAAAGCCTTTTCCAGCGCCTGGCGGCGCTCGGGCGACACGCTGGAGGGCGCGGCCTTGCGGCCGCCGGTGCCCAGGTCGTCGACCGGCGGGGGCTCGCGCGAGGCCTCCTTCGCCGCGTCGCGTCGCGCGGCTGCGGCCGCTGCCTTTGCCGCCGCCGAGGGCGCGGTGCGCGGGCCCTTCCAGGACTCCGGCAACGCCACGTGCAGGCCCGAGCCGTTGTCGGCGAAGGTCGCCACCGCCACCACGCGTCCCATCACGTCGAAGAGCGGCGCCCCGCCCGCGTCCGGCCCCACGTCCACCGTGGTCTCGAGCACGCGGCCGGAGGGACGGTCGACGATGCGCTTCACCTTTCCCTCCTTGAGGCGCAGGTCGCCCTTCTC
>JBBQBW010000236.1:0-5117 GCA_038318025.1 Burkholderiales bacterium
TCCGGCGTGGGGAGTGCGGCCGCCGGCCACTCGACGTAGCCCAGGAACTTGTGCAGGAACGCGGCCTTGATCGCTGCCTCGCTCGCCTGCTGCCCATGCACATCCAGCACCACGGCGGCGAGCCCCAGCGCGAGGAGCCCCCGCCAGGCGCGCCCGGTCACGGCCGCCATTGGAGGCGCAGCAGATAGGCGCGCTCGAACACGGCGCGGCTGGCGATGGCGCCGAACTCCGAGTACTTCCGGTCGAACACGTTTTCCACGGCGAAGGAGACGTCGAGCCCCGGTGTGACCCGCCAGCCGACACGCGCGTCCAAAACGGTGTAGCCCGGCACGAGGGGGTTGCTCAACGCGCCCACGTGCCGCACTGCGAGGTCGAGCTCGTGGGCCGGCGTGACGTCCCAGTGGGAGCGAATCGACGCGGTGCGCTTCGGATCGTTGCCGAGCGATGCGAGGCCGCCGAGGTCGATGCGGCCCTCCTTCGGCGTGAACTTCTCGCTCATGGCGACGAAGCCCGCCGTGAGGCGCCACGCGGGATTCACGCGCCACGAGCCCCATCCCTCGATGCCGCGGGTGCGCCCTGTGTGGCCATTGGAGATCACCCGGCCCGAGCCGAAGTCCTCCACGCTGCGCAGGTCGTCGAACTTGTGGTCGAAGGTCGTGAGGGAGAACGAGTACGACGGGGAAGGCTGGACCCGCCAGCCCACCTCCACCACCTCGGCGATCTCGGAGTCGAAGTTCTCGTTGCCCTGGATCACCGTGTACGGCGGCACCCCGGGCACGAAGAGGTCGCGGTCGATGCGCGAAGGCGCGCGCACCGCGCGGGACGCGGCCACCCACAGTAGTTGCCCTGCGGCGGGCTGCCACGCCACGCGCGCGTTGGGCAACCACTCCCCGCCGGTGTAGTCGTTGCGCTCGAAGCGCACGCCGAGGGTCGCCTTGAGGTTGGAGGCGAGCTCGATCTCGTCCTGGGCGAACACGCTGGCCCACGTGAGGGTGCGCCGGTCGGGCATGAAGGCAACCGCCGCCGTGTTGCCGATGCGGTCGCGCGAGGCGCGATAGCCCGCGCCCCATACCACGTGGTGGTTGGGCAGCGGAAACCAGGAGCGGTTGGCCTCGATGTCGAACGTGTCGCGCGTCTCGATGAACGAGCCCACGTGCTCGCGCTCCGTGCGGTCGTAGTAGGCCTGCACGCGATAGTCGGCGCCGCGATCGAGCTGGCCGGTCCACCGGCCCAGCAGGTTGCCGCCGGACAGGTCGCGGATCGCATTGGAGACGCGGTGCTCGGCCCGGTAGGCGTCCCCCTGGAGGGTGAAGCCGCCCTGCCCCCGCTCCCAGTCGGCGCGGAACCCCGCGATGGTGCGATCGCCCTCGTCGCGCAGGTCTGCATCGGTGGCGGTCCGGTGGCTGTCCCGGTCGTAGTGGCGCGCGTACATCCGGTAGCTGCCGCCCCCCCCGAGGGTTCCGCCCTGGCGCACGGCAACGCCCCGCTCCCGGCTCCCGGCCGTCGCCGCGGCGAGCGTGCCCGGCGTGCGCGTGGCCGGAGCGGTCGTGATGCTGATCACGCCATTCATGCCATTGGTGCCCCACACGGTCCCGGCCGGGCCGCTGATCACCTCGATGCGCTCCACATCCTCGAGCAACACGTCCTGGGCATCCCAGAACACGCCGGAAAATAGCGGCGTGTAGATGGTGCGGCCGTCCACCAGCACCAGCATCTTGTTGGCCGTGCCGGTGTTGCCGCCGCGGGCGGCGATGGCGTACTGGCTGGTGTCGGTGCGACCCACGTGCAGGTTGGGCGCCAGCCGCAGCGCCTCGGGCAACGACGTGGCGCCCGAGCGGCGGATGTCCTCCCGGGTGATGACGAATATCGACGCCGGCACGTCCGAGAGGCGCTCGGCGCGCCGCGACACCGAGGTGACCGTGATCTGCGTGAGCTGCTCGAGCGACAGGTCGGCCACCTCCGCCAGCTGCACGCGCGTGGCGGCGGACGCGGGAAGGCACCCTGCGAGGAGCGCGAGGGTGAGGATCCGGGGAGTCGGCAAGTATTTCATCTGGATGCGTCCGGGGATCGTCTGATGATAACCAAAGAAAAGGGCCCCGAGGGGCCCATTCAAGCACTGCTGGGGGGTAACGCTTCGCTCTTGGGCCTACTTGAAGGCGTATTTGAGTCCCAGGTAATAGGTGCGGCCGCGCGCATCGGTATAACGCGGGTCGTAGCCCACCTGAAACGTCTGGCCCTGGTCCGAGGCGGGGGGATCGCGATCGAGGATATTGCGAACCCCCGCCGTGATTCCCAGGCCGCGCCACGCATCCCAACTCACCTGCCCGTCCCACGTCTCGTAGCTCGCAACCCGCCGCGTGGCGGTGGCATCGCGGTAGCCGAGGACGAAGTTCTGCGCCAGCGTCGCGCCGAACGAGCCGGCACGCCAGTTGAACGTGAGGTAGTGGCGCCAGCGCGGAATCGCCCCGTTGTCCGCGGTGAAGTTGCCCACGTTGTCGACGTAGGGCCCGCCGACCGCCTGCTGGTAACGGTAGCGATAGATGTACGAGCCTTCGCCGCGGATCGTGAAGCGCGCCATCTTGAACGTGGCCGAAAGGTCCACGCCCTGCACGTTGTACTTGCCGAGGTTCTGCTGGAACTGGATCACGTAGTCGATCGGGCACGGCGAGCTTGCCGGCGTGGGGCTTCCGGGCAGGTCGCTTACGCAGCCGCCCCCGGCCAGGCGTGCGGTGCGCACGAAGAGGCCGCCGGCATTGAGCGGATCGGCCGCGCCGTACACGTCGAACACGGTGGTGTCGCCCAGGGCTCCGATGGAGTTGCGGCGGCGGATCGACCAGAAATCGATACCCAGCGCGGTGCCGGCGTTAGGCTCGAAGATCATCCCGGCCGTGAAGTTCTTCGACTTCTCCGGCGTGAGCGCGGGGTTGCCCCCCAGCTGGTTCTGGAACTGCGCGTCGCACTCGAGGCCCGCGTTCACGAAACCGCCCACCGGGGTCGAGTTGGGGCAGCGCAGTGGATCGTTGTGGGTATCGGCCGTGTTGCTCAGGAACTGCGGCAGGAACATGTCGGAGAGCGTGGGCGCCCGGAAGCCGGTGCTGTAGGAGGCGCGCACCAGGATGTCCTTGGTGGGCGTCCAACGCAACGAGACCTTCGGGTTGGTGGTCTTGCCGAAGTCGCTGTAATCGTCGAAGCGCACGGCCGCCTGCGCCTCGAGGTTGCGCAGTATCGGGATGTTGAGCTCGCCGAAGAAGGCGTGCACCCGGCGATCCGCGCGCGTGGGCGGCAGCGCGCCACCGCCGCCCAGAATGTCGCCGGAGAAGAGCACCGTCTGCGGCTGGTCGTCCAGCTCCTCTTCGCGGGTGTCGAAGCCGACCGCGAAGGCGAGCGGGCCGTTCTTAAGCTCCATCAGCTCCCTGGAGATCTTGCCGTCGAACGAGGTGACCGTGGCCTTCGATTTGCGCACCGTCTCGAGGATCTTCGCACCGTCGATCAGTGCCTGGCCCGCGGCATCGAGCGGGCGACCCGAAAACACATCCACATTGCCGCTGGAGATGGCGGCGCGAAGCGCGGACTCGCGTACCCAGCCGTCGATGTAGTTGTCCGACGCCTCGCTCTCGCTCTTCGAGAACGCCGTGCTGCAGTCCCAGCCCATCAGGCTGCCCTGGAAGCCTGCCACCAGGCGCTGTTCATCGGAGTCGGCACGATTGGTACGCAGGCCCGCGGACTTGAGGCGCCAGGCGATCGGCAGGTCTCCGGTCGGACGAACGATCGCTCCACCCGGCAGCGTGACCGTGGTCGGGTAGTAGCGGCCGCCAGCAGGATAGAGGATGGGGCCGTTGCCGTTGAAATCGTTCACCGGCGTCTCCGAAGAGCCGAAGGTGATCTGGTTCTGCGACAGGTGGTACTCGAGGAAGGCCTGGTGGTCGTTGCCGAGCTGCACTGCCGCGCGGGTAAAGAAGCCCTTGCGCTCGGAGGGCGGGTAGATGTCGAGCGCGGCGGTGAAGTCCTGGCGGCAGAATGTCTGCAGCGGCGCAGGCTGACCGGTGGCGGCGTTGATGCGATAGGAGCCGAACTCGGGCACGCAGCCGTTCGCGGCCGTCACGTTCAGGTTCTGCCCGCCGAAGACGAAGTTGGCGGGCCAGGTGTTGCCGGAGGTCTGCGAGAAACCCAGGTCGGGCCGGATGCCGGTGCCGCCGAACTGCGGGCGCTGCGTCGCCTTGAGCGGCGTGTCCTTCTCGTAGTCGAAGGCGGCGAGGATGTTGAAGCGTTGCTTGTTGATGTCGCCGAAGCCGATGGCGCCGGTGTAGCGGCGCACGTTGCCCCCGCCCCCTTCGGTCTTGGTGCCATAGGCGCTGATTTCGGCGCCGGTGTAGTCCTTGCGCAGGATGAAGTTGATCACGCCGCCGATGGCGTCGGTGCCGTAGATCGCCGAGGCGCCATCCTTCAGGACTTCGACGCGCTCCACGGCGGCCAGCGGGATCTGGTTCAGGTTCACGGTGCCGCCGCCCGACGCATTAAACGCGTAGTTCGACAGGCGCCGGCCGTTCAGCAGGATCAGCGTGTTGGTGCTGCCCAGTCCACGCAGGCTCGCCGCGGCCAGGCCCGGGGTCGCCGAATCACCGACTGCCTGGGAGGTGTTGTAACCCCCGCCGCTGTTGGCTGAGATCTTGTCGATCAGCTCGGCGGCGGTGGTGACGCCCGAGCGCTGGATCTCTTCTCGCGTGATAACGGTGACGGGAAGGGCGCTCTCGCCCTCGATGCGCTTGATGTTGGAGCCGGTGACTTCGATTCTCGATGCGCTGCGCGGTCTGCGCGAGCGCCGGCGCCGCGATGGCCACGGCGACGCCCGCCCCCAGGGCGCGCAGCACCGCCGCGGTAAGAATCCTCTTTTTGCAGGTCATGTCATCCCCGATTGTTGTAGAAGCGACCGAACGTTAATCAGCGCGAAGAATCCCCGTCAACGAATTTGCGCACCCGCGCGCGCGTTGGTTGTGCAAGCGACACGGCTCGCGCGCGAGGCGATGGGTTTTCATCGAGATTGTTGGAGAATGCGAAGGGCTCGTTGGAGGCCGCGATGCCGCACACCAGCTCCTGGTTCAGCACGCGAAGGTGCCGTT
>JBBQBW010000237.1:0-5115 GCA_038318025.1 Burkholderiales bacterium
CGTGGGTGGTGCCCCCGACCCGGGCGGCGTGGCTCGGTAACCGCGCACCGTGGGCGTTGGTGGCGCGCGGGTTCTTGTCGCCCATCTCAGCGTGGAAGAACACCACCAGGGTCGTCAGGAAGGCGCCGTAGGCGCCGCGCTCGCTGTCCTTTTCGTCCAGCGTGTCGGGAACCAGCGCCCAGGCGGCGAAGGCGAGGAATGCGCCGCCGAGCAACCAGCGCATCACTTGCCCCGACACATGCGTCGCGATCCAGTCTCCAAGGGCGGCGGCAACAAAATGGTTGGCGAGCGTGGCGATGAAGATGCCGAGGATGATCGCGCCGTGGCGGCGGGCGAAGCGCGCCGCGAGCACGAAAGACAGCAATTGCGTCTTGTCGCCCATCTCGGCAAGGGTGACCATGCCGAGGGACGTGAGGAAGGCTTCCAGGGGAACTCCAGGGGGCCGGCACGGGGGCGGGATACTCCCCGAAGGCGGCCATCATTTTACCACTCGACCCTCACTTCCAGGATCGGGGCCGATGACAGCTGCCCGGGACTTCTGGCGGCGCGCCGCGGCGATGCGCCGCACCTCGGCGAGGAACGCAAGCATCGCCGGCGCGTGCTCACGGTCGCGGTGGCGCACGATCCCGATCATCCCCAGGCTCACCGGCACCGCAAGCGGAAGGATGGTGACGAGGCCCCCTCGCGCATAGTGCTCGGCCACGTCGCGAGGCATGATCGCCAGCATGTCGGTGCGCTCGAGGAGCATCGTCGTGGCAACCACCGAAGCGGTCTCGATGGGCGCGGGACAGTCGGCGTCGGCTGCCCCCCGCAGCCCTTCGAAGAGTGGCCGCAGCGCCGTTTCCTGCGGGTAGACGATCCACTCGAGACCCGCCACCTCCTTCCAGCGCAGCGTGCGCTTGCGCGCGAGCGGATGGGCCTGGCGGGCGACTACGGCGAGCTGCTCGTCCAGCAGCGGCTCGAACGCGAGGTCGGGTCCCGCGAGCGGCGCCGGCACGTTGCCCAGCACGATGTCGAGGCGCGCCTCGCGCAGCCGCGGCACCACGATCTCCGCCGCATCCACCAGCACGCTGATGCGAACCGCCGGATGCGAGGCACGCAGCGCCGCGAGCGCCGGGGCGAGCAGTGCCGCGGTCGCCCCGCGCACGCTACCCACGGCGACGCTGCCCGTGGCACCTTCGCCGAAGGCCTCGAGCTCCTCGTGCGCGCGGTCGATGGCCGCCAACGCAGTGCGCGCGTGGCGCATCATGATCTCGCCATAGGCCGTGGCCCGCATGCCGCGCGGCAGCCGGTCGAACAGCGTCACGCCGAGCAACCCCTCGGTCTCCTGCAGCAGCTTGGTGGCGGCGGGTTGCGTCACATTCATCGCGCTGGCAGCGCGGCCCAGGCTCAGGTGCTCGGCAAGCTGCACCATGAGCTCGAGCTGGCGAAGTTTCAGGCGGCGCAGCGCCGCGATGGACGCGGGTAGCGGGCGGCGCGCGGGCGCGCGGCGGGATTCGGGCATGGCAGAGAAAGTATAACCGGCGGTTATGGCAGCGAGCCGCTTTTTCATTGGACGTTATCGCTCGCCTCGCATGTAATGGATCGCTTACCGAGGAGAAACGCAATGGATACCCGTCGGCCAGGCGCCGCACGAGCGCGCGACGGCAAAGCGAAGACCGGCCCGCTCGCGGGCATGCGCGTGCTCGAGCTCGCCCAGATCATGGCCGGCCCCACTGCCGGAATGATGCTGTCCGACTTCGGCGCCGACGTGATCAAGGTGGAGAAGCTCCCGGGCGGTGACGACACGCGCGCTTTCGGCGGCCCGACGATCAACGGCGCCTCGGCCCCCTTCCTGGTGATGAACCGCAACAAGCGCGGCATCGCGTTGAACCTCAAGCACGAGCGCGGGCGCGAAGTGCTGCTGCGTTTGGTGAAGGACGCCGACGTGCTCACCGAGAACTACCGCCGCGGCACGCTCGAGAAGCTGGGCGTGGGCTACGACGTGCTCTCGAAGATCAATCCCGGCCTCATCTATTGCGCGATCTCCGGCTACGGCCGCGACGGTCCCTTCGGCGACAAGGGCGGCTTCGACCTGATCGCGCAGGGCTTCTCCGGCCTCATGTCGATCACCGGCGAGCCGGGACGCCCGCCGGTAAAGCCCGGCAACCCGGTGGCCGACATCAACGCGGGGCTCCTCGCCGCCATGGGCGTCATGGCCGCGTACGCCCACAAGCTGCAGACCGGCCAGGGCCAGATTGTCGATACCTCGCTCCTGGAAGCGGCGCTGCAGCAAACCTACTGGCACTCGGCGATCTACCTCGCAACCGGCGAGTCCCCCGGCCCCACCGGCTCCGCCCACGTGCTGACGGCGCCTTACCAGGCGTTCCGCGCCAAGGACGGCTGGATCAACATCGGTGGCGCCAACCAGAAGAACTGGGAGGCCCTGGGCGAGGTGCTGGGCCATCCCGAGTGGAAGTCCGACGCGCGCTTCGTCGACAACGACGCGCGGATGAAGAACCTGCCCGCCCTGGTGGAAACGATGACCGCCGTGCTCTCGACCCGAACGCGCGCCGAGTGGCTGGAAGCCCTCGACGCGGCGGGTGTTCCCGCCGGCCCGGTGAACAACATGAAAGAGGCGCTCACCAAT
The DNA here is from genome assembly GCA_038318025.1 of Burkholderiales bacterium. GTDB lineage: Bacteria > Pseudomonadota > Gammaproteobacteria > Burkholderiales > Usitatibacteraceae > Usitatibacter. The sequence goes on from JBBQBW010000237.1 coordinate 2,630, forward strand.
CCCCAGGTGGTCGCGCGCGGCATGGTGGTGGAAGTGGACCATCCGAAAAGCGGGCGCTCGCCGGCCCTCGGCTGTCCGGTCCACTTTTCCGCCACGCCCGCTTCGGTCGATATCGGCGCGCCGCTATTGGGCGAACATACCCGTGAGATCCTGCGGGAAGCCGGCTACGCCGACGCGGACATCGAATCCCTCCTGGCCGCGGGCGTGGTCGCCGAACCCACGGAGACCGAAAATGCCTGACCTGCTTCACGAGCGCCGCGGAGGTGTGGCCTGGATCACCTTCAACCGCCCCGAGGCGCGCAACGCCCTCACCTTCGCGATGTACGAGGAGCTGGCGCAGATCTGCGAGGCGGCCAACAGCGACGACACGCTGCGCGTGATGGTGCTGCGCGGCGCGGGCGACAAGGCCTTCGCCTCGGGCACCGACATCAACCAGTTCCGCGCCTTCAAGGGGCCGGAAGATTCCATCGAGTACGAGAAGCGCATCGATCGCATCCTCACGGCGCTGGAGCTGGTGCGAGTTCCGGTGATCGCCGCGATCTCCGGCGCCTGCACCGGCGGGGGGGCCGGCATCGCCGCCTGCTGCGACATGCGCATCGCCGCTTCCAATGCGAAGATCGGCTTCCCGATCGCACGCACCCTCGGCAATTGCCTGTCGTCGGCAAACTTGTCGCGACTCACCGCGCTGGTGGGTCCGGCGCGCGTGAAGGAGCTCGTCTTCACCGCCAAGCTCCTCAGCGCCGACGAGGCGTTGAAGGTGGGGCTCGTGACCGAAGTAGTCGCGGACCTGCCCGCGCTCGAAGCACGCGCCGAGGAGCTCGCGACGCAAGTAGCCGCCAATGCGCCGCTCACGCTGCGCGCAACGAAGGAGGGGCTGCGCCGCCTGCAGCGCAGGCTCACCCGTGAGGAGGCCGAGGACCTGATCCTGATGTGTTACCTGAGCGCCGACTTCCGCGAGGGAATGGACGCGTTCCTCAACAAGCGGCCGCCTCAGTGGAAAGGCCTCTAGGGAAGCTCTGATTTATTCCCAAGGTCTGCGACAGACCCTAGGGGACAGACCACCAATTGCGGAGGATGAAACTTTTGTTCATCCAGTGCAATTGGTGGTCTGTCCCCTAAGGTCTAGGGAGGCACCCCCGCGCGTGCCTTCACTCCGAGGGTCGTCGCGAGCCGGCCCTGCATCGCGTCGATGAAGCGGCAGAGGTACGCCCGCGTCTCGCGCGGGTCGATCACGTCCTCCACGGCGAACGCTTCCGCGGTGAGGAGCGGCGAAGCCAGCTCCCGGAGTCCCGCCTCCAGCTCCGCTAAGCGCGCCTTCGGATCCGCCGCCGCCTCGATCTCGCGACGGAACGCGGCCGCGGCGCCCCCTTCCACCGGCAGCGACCCCCACTCCGCCGAGGGCCATGCGATCTTGAAGTCCAGCCCGTTCTTGTCGGTGGTGCCCATGCCCGCCATGCCGTAGCACTTGCGGATCACCACGGTCAGCATCGGCACCGTGGCCTGCAGCGCCGTATAGACGGTGCGCATGCCCTCGCGCAGCGTTGCCGCCTGCTCGGCCTGCAGCCCCACCATGAAGCCGGGGACGTCGACGAGGAACACCAGCGGAATGTGGAACGTATCGCACAGCTGGATGAAGTGGGTCTGCTTGCGCGCCGCCTTCACGTCCATGGCGCCACCGTTCACCATCGGGTTGTTGGCGATGAAGCCCACCACCTTGCCGTTCATGCGCCCGAGGGAAGTGATCAGCGCGCGCCCGAAGGTGGGTTGGATCTCGAACAGCGACTCGCGATCGGCCACGAGGGCCAGCAGCTTCCTCATGTTGTAGGGCTGCCGGCGCTCGCGCGGCACGATCGAGAGCAGCGCCTCCTCGTGCCGGTTGGGATCGTCGCCGGTATCCACCACCGGCGGTAGCTCCCACACGTTCTGCGGCATGTAGCTGAGATAGCGGCGAATCATCGCGAAGCAGTCGGTTTCGCTGTCCGCGGCATTGTCGATGGTGCCGGCAGCATCGACCGCGAGAGCCGCCCCCCCCAGCTCCTCCTTGGTGAGCTTCTGGCCCAGGGAGCGCTCGACCACGGGAGGCCCCGCGGCGAACACCTGGCTCGTGCCCTTCACCATCACCGACCAGTGGGAAAGGATGGCGCGGCCCGCGGGGCCGCCCGCGGCGGTGCCCATCACCGCGCTCACCACCGGCACCTCGGCCATGATCTGCACTGAGCGCTCGAAGCCGTGCACCCCGGGAAAGACCGTGTAGCCGCGGCGCGTGGCGGAGGTGACGCTGCCGCCGGCGCCGTCGATCAGGTTCACCAGCGGAATGCGGTACTCGTGCGCGAGGTCCTCGACGAAGCCGCCCTGCCCGCCCTTCCTCCGGTCGCTGCCCCAACTGGTGCCGCCGCGCACCGTGAAGTCCTCGCCGCCGATCGCCACGGGGCGCCCATCGATCTTCGCCAACCCCATCACGTAGGGCGCGGGGACCACCTTGGTGA
>JBBQBW010000238.1:0-5092 GCA_038318025.1 Burkholderiales bacterium
CCGCCTCCCTCGATTGTGAGCGCCTGAATTTGCACTTGCGGACGATGTTCGGTCGCGTCGTCGCGGACAGCCGTGGCAATGGAAAACCATTCGTTCCCGCAAGCTGTTGGTACGCTTCTGGGTGCGGCTTCCGGCAGCGGATGAAAGCCATTTTTGATCAATGGCTTGAGGAGGAAATCTGGCGGAGAGGGCGGGATTCGAACCCGCGTTAGGCTATTAACCTAAACACGCTTTCCAGGCGTGCGACTTAAACCGCTCATCCACCTCTCCGGTGGCCCGCCAATGCTTCCACAACACGCTTTTAGCTCCGGCCGCGGGACGGCCAAGCGAAGCCCGAAATTATACCTTGCCACTCCCTCCCGAGCCAGCCGCATCACGCGGCGCGGCTACGCCAGCGGAAACCGTAGAGCTGCTGGTAGAAGAGGAGCGCCACCAGCCCCACCATCACGCCGTGCACGGGCCACAGGCCCATCCACATCGGCACCTTCCCCTGGGCGGTCCACGCCTGGAAAATGGAAAGCAGGTTGTTGTAGAGGGCGTAGGCCAGCACCGCGAAGATCAGGTTCCAGGAGCGGCCCGAGCGCGGGTTCACGAACGCGAGCGGGATGGCGAAGAGCGCCATCAGGACCACGGCGATGGGCAGCGCGATGCGCCAGTGCAGCTCCGCGATCAGCTCCGGGCGCCGGTCGGCGAGGAGCTCCAGCGTGCCCAGGGACTTGGTCTTGGGCGCCTCGCGGGCCGCCTCCCGCGGCTCGATGCGCAGCGCATAGCGGTCGAAGTCCACGGTGCGGTAGTCCAGCGTGCCAGGGGTGCCTTCGTAGCGCCGGCCGTTCAGCAGGATCACGAAGCGGTCGCCGTTCTCCGCCGTCTCGATGAACCCCTTCTGCGCCACCATCACGCCCATGCGGTTGTTCTGCGTCGACTGCACGAAGATGTTGTTCACCACGTCGGCGCGCTCCGAGAGCTTGTCGACGAAATACACCCGGTCGGCGCTGCGCGACTCGCGGAAGAGGCCCGGCGTGACACTCGAGACCTCGTCGCGGCTCGCCAGCAGCCGCGTGTACTCCACGCTCTGCTCCTGGGACCAGGGGGTCAGCACCAGCGAGAGCAGCGCGCAGAGGATCGCCACCGGGAACGCGAACTGAAGCACCGGCTTGATCCAGGCCGCGAGCGAGAGCCCCGAGACGAACCACACCGTCATCTCGCTATCCCGGTAGCTGCGGGTCAGCGCGAGCAGGATCGCCACGAACACCGCGATGCCGAGAAGCACCGGCAGGTAGTTGATGAGGCCGAACGCGATGAGCCCCAGCACCGCCTCGGCGGGCACGTCCCCGCCCGAGGCCTTGCCCAGCAGCAGGATCAGCAGCCGCGTGAGGATGATGGCGAGCAGCACGCCCACCACAGACAGGGCGATGAGGCTGAACTCGCGGACGAGGCTACGATGGAAGATCACGGGAGGGGTGCTTTGACTGTGAGGGCCGGAAGCGGGGATAATCCGCGGTCTTTCAGGCCTCTCCAAGCCGAGGAAACTTAATGGAATTTAGCATAAAGAGCGGCAGTCCCGAGAAGCAGCGCAGCGGCTGCGTGGTGGTCGGGGTGTTCGAGGGGCGCAAGCTCACCGCCTCGGCTCAGGCCCTCGATGCGGCCTCCGGCGGCTACCTCGCGGAAGTGCTGCGACGCGGCGACCTCGAAGGCGGCGGCGGGCGCACGCTGCTACTGCACAACGTGCCGCAGATTCCCGCCGACCGCGTGCTGCTGGTTTCCCTGGGCCGCGAGCGCGACTTCGGCGACGCCGCCTACCGCGGCGCCCTGATGGCGGCGGCGAAAGCGCTTCGCGCCACCGGCGCCTCGGAGGCCTCGGTATGCCTCACCGACATCCCGGTGAAGCGCCGCGAAACCGACTGGAAGGTGGAGCAGGCGGTCCTCGTCATGATGGACGCGACCTATCGCTTCGACCGCCTGAAGAGCAAGCGGCCCGAGGCCAAGCGGGTGCTGAAGAAGGTGATGCTGCACGTGACCCGCCGTCCCGACATCGCGCCGGGCGAGGCGGCGGCGGCTCGGGGCATGGCGATCGGCGAGGGGGTTGCGCTCGCGAAGGACCTGGGCAACCTCCCCAGCAACTACTGCACGCCCACCTACCTCGCCGAGCAGGCGCTCGAATTGGGCAAGAAACACGGCCTCAAGGTCGAAATCCTGGAGCAGAAGGACTGCGAGAAGCTCGGCATGGGCTCGTTCCTCGCCGTGGCGCGCGGCAGCCGCCAGCCGCCCAAGTTCATCGTGATGGAATACCAGGGTGCCAAGAAGGACGTGGCCCCGGTGGCGCTGGTGGGCAAGGGCGTCACCTTCGACACCGGCGGCATCTCGATCAAGCCCGCCGCCGAGATGGACGAGATGAAGTTCGACATGTGCGGCGCGGCGAGTGTCTTTGGCGCGATGAAGGCCGTGGCGCTGATGAAGCTGCCGCTCAACGTGGTCGCCGTCGTCCCCGCCACCGAGAACATGCCCGGCGGCAACGCGGTGAAGCCCGGCGATGTGGTCACCACCATGTCGGGGCAGACGGTGGAGATCCTCAACACCGACGCCGAAGGCCGCCTGGTCCTGTGCGACGCCCTCACCTACGTCGAGAAATACAAGCCCGCGGCGGTGATCGACGTGGCCACCCTCACCGGCGCCATGGTGATTGCGCTGGGCCACGTGGCGACGGGGTGTTTCTCCAACAGCGACGCGCTCGCGCGCGAGGTGCTGCAGGCGGGGGAGGCGTCGTGCGACCGCGGCTGGCACATGCCGCTCTGGGACGAGTACCAGGAGGGGCTCAAGTCCAACTTCGCCGACTTCCCCAACATCGCCTCGCGCGCCGGCGGCTCGATCACGGCGGCGTGTTTCCTGGCGCGCTTCACCAAGTCCTATTCGTGGGCGCACCTGGACATCGCCGGCACCGCATGGAAGTCCGGCGCCGAGAAGGGCGCCACCGGCCGCCCGGTGCCGATGCTCGCCCACTTCCTCGTACGCCGCGCCGCCGCGTGACCCGCATCGACTTCTACCGCTACGCCGAGGACAAGATGCGCTTCGCGTGCCGGCTGGCGGCCCGCGCCTACGACGCCGCGGCGCGCGTGGTCGTGTTCGCGCCAGATCCGCAGGTACTGGAAGCCTTCGACCGCGCGCTCTGGACCTACCAGGCCACGCGCTTCGTGCCCCACTGCCTGCTGGAGTCATCGCTCGCCGCCGACACCCCGGTGATCCTGGCGCGCTCGGGCGAGTCGCTGCCGCACCATGACGTGCTGCTGAACCTGGGCGACGAGTGGCCGCCCTTCTTCGCCTCCTTCGACCGGGTGCTCGAGATCGTGTCCACCGACGACGCGGACAAGGAGCGGGCGCGGGCACGCTACGCCTTCTACAAGCAGCGAGGCTACGAGCTCAAGGTGAATGACATCGAGGCCCCCGGGGCCGCGGCGTGACCGACAAGGACCTCTTCGGCAAGGCCGACGGGCTGATGCGCCGTCACGCGCTGGCTCCTCCCGCCACCGGGTCCGACACCGGCGCGGTGCCGATCCTCACCGACTTCATCGAAGCCCCTCCCGCGCAGACCGCACCAGCCGCCGCCCCCGCGACACCGGACCCCCACGACCTCACTGCGGTGGTGATGGCGAAGGTCGAGGAGCGCCTCGCCGTCGAGATGGAGCGCGTGCGCCGGGAGCTCGCCGGCACCGTCGCCGAAGCCCTGCGCGAGGCGCTCTCCCGCCCTCCCGTAAAATAGCGGGATGGAACTCGCAAAAAGCTTCGATCCGCACGCGATCGAACCGCGGTGGTATCCCTTCTGGGAATCGCACGGCTACTTCAACGCGGGGTTCGACCCCGCACGCCAGTCGTTCTCGATCCAGCTGCCGCCACCCAATGTCACGGGCACGCTGCACATGGGCCACGCCTTCCAGCAGACGCTGATGGACATCCTGGCCCGCTACCACCGCATGAAGGGTGAGAACGTCCTGTGGCAGCCGGGCACCGACCATGCCGGCATCGCCACCCAGATGGTGGTGGAGCGCCAGCTGGAGGCCGCCGGGGAATCGCGCCGCGGCCTGGGGCGCGAGGAGTTCGTGCGCCGCGTGTGGGAGTGGAAGGAGAAATCCGGCTCCACCATCACCCGCCAGATGCGCCGCCTCGGCTCCTCCTGCGACTGGAAGCGCGAGTACTTCACCATGGACGCGGCGCGCTCGAAGGCCGTGACCGAGGTGTTCGTGCGCCTCTTCGACGAGGGCCTCATCTACCGCGGCAAGCGGCTGGTGAACTGGGACCCGGTGCTGCAGACCGCGGTCTCCGACCTCGAGGTGGAATCCCGCGAGGAGAACGGCTCGCTCTGGCACCTGCGTTATCCCCTCGAAGACGGCAGCGGCCACCTGGTGGTCGCCACCACGCGCCCCGAGACCATGCTGGGCGATACGGCAGTGGCCGTGCACCCCGAGGACGACCGTTACGCCGCCTACGTGGGCAAGATGGTGCGCCTGCCGCTCGCCGAGCGCCTGATCCCGATCGTGGCCGATACCTACGTCGACCGCGAGTTCGGCACCGGGTGCGTGAAGATCACCCCCGCCCACGACTTCAACGACTACCAGGTGGGGGTGCGCCACAACCTGCCGGTGACCGGCATCTTCACGCTCGAGGCGCGCGTGAACGAGAACGCGCCCCTCAAGTACCAGGGCCTCGACCGCATGGAGGCGAGGAAGCGCGTCCTGGCCGACCTCGAGGCCGCGGGCCTGGTGGAGAGCGTGAAACCCCACAAGCTGATGCAGCCGCGCTCGCAGCGCTCCGACGCCGTGGTGGAGCCGATGCTCTCGGACCAGTGGTTCGTGCGCATGGATGGCATGGCGCGCGCGGGGCTGGACGCCGTGGCCCAGGGCAAGACCCGCTTCGTGCCCGACGAGTGGACCAAGATCTACAACCAGTGGCTGGAGAACATCCAGGACTGGTGCATCTCGCGCCAGCTCTGGTGGGGCCACCAGATCCCGGCGTGGTACGCGGACGACGGCACGCCCTTCGTCGGGCGAACCTTCGAGGAGGCGCTGCACCGCGCGACCGCCGCGGGCAAGACCCTCACCGA
>JBBQBW010000239.1:0-5090 GCA_038318025.1 Burkholderiales bacterium
GAACGCCGGATCGGACGTGGTCTCGATGAAGCTGCGCGCTGAATGGAAGGGCGACCGCTGGGTGCTCAACGGCACCAAGATGTGGATCACCAACGGGCCCGATGCCGACGTCCTCATCGTCTACATGCGCACCGCGCCCAAGGACCAGGGCTCGAAGGCGATGACCGCCTTCATCGTCGAGAAGGGCATGAAAGGCTTCTTCACCGCCCAGAAGCTCGACAAGCTGGGCATGCGCGGCTCCAATACCTGCGAGCTGGTGTTCCAGGACTGCGAAATCCCCGCCGAGAACGTGCTGGGCGAAGTGAACGGCGGTTCGAAGGTCCTCATGAAAGGGCTGGACACCGAGCGCTGCGTGCTCTCCGGCGGCCCCATCGGAATCATGCAGGCGGCCATGGACGTGGTGCTGCCCTACGTCCACCAGCGCAAGCAGTTCGACCAGCCCATCGGCACCTTCGAGCTGATGCAGGGCAAGGTGGCCGACATGTACACCAGGCTGCAGGCCTCGCGCGCCTTCAGTTATCGCGTCGCCGGGGCGCTCGACCAGGGCCGCGGGCGCGCCGCGCGCAAGGACGCCGCCGCGTGCCTGCTGTTCTCCTCCGAGAACGCGGTTGCCGTGGCGCTGGAGGCCATCCAGGCCCTCGGCGGCAACGGCTACATCAACGAATTTCCCGTGGGCCGGCTGTTGCGCGACGCGAAGCTCTACGACATCGGCGCCGGCACCAACGAGATCCGCCGCATGCTGATTGGCCGTGAGCTGTTCCAGGAAAGTGCCTGACTTGCGCCGCGCGCTCGCTGTGGCCTTCATCCCCCGCGCGCTTGAAGCCAACGACCGCCTGATGCTCACCGCCTTTCCCAAGTCACCGCAGTTCAGCATGCCGCCCGCGAGCGTGCGTGCCGAGGCCGCGCGAATCGAAAGCACCCGCCGCTGCACCCGGGCGGGCTGAACCCAGCCAGGAGAACGGAAATGTCCGAAACCATCGTAATCGTCGGTGCCAAGCGCACCCCCATCGGTTCCATGCAGGGCAAGTTCAACTCGATGTCCGCCTCGCAGCTGGGCGCGGTCGCCATCAAGGCGGCCATCGAGCAGGCGGGCGTCAAGCCCAACGAAGTGGACGACCTGATCTTCGGCAACGTGCTGGGCGCGGGCCAGGGCCAGGCCCCGGCGCGCCAGGCCGCCCTCGGCGCCGGGCTCGACAAGGCGACCCCGGCCACCACCATCAACAAGATGTGCGGCTCGGGGATGAAGGCGGCGATGATGGCCGCCGACGAGCTCTCCTCCGGGCAGGCGACCATCGTGGTCGCCGGCGGCATGGAATCGATGACCAACGCGCCGCACCTGCTGCCCAAGGGACGCGGCGGCATCCGCTACGGCCACGGCCAGATCCTCGACCACATGGCCTTCGACGGCCTCGAGAACGCCTACGACGGCAAGCCCATGGGCGTCTTCGCCGATGCCACAGCGGCCAAGTACGGCTTTACGCGCGAGAACATGGACGACTACTCGAAGGAGTCCACCGCCCGCGCGGTCAACGCCTCCAGGTCCGGCGGGTTCACGGACGAGATCGCCCCGGTGACGGTGAAGGGCCGCAAGGGCGACGAGGTGGTGAAGGACGACGAGACGCCCTTCAACGTGAACGTGGAGAAGATCCCGACGCTGCGCCCGGCATTCAACAAGGACGGCACGGTGACGGCGGCGACCAGCTCGTCGATCTCCGACGGCGCCGCGGCGCTGGTGATGATGACCGAGAGCGAGGCGAAGAAGCGCGGCGCCAAGCCGCTTGCCCGCATCGTGGCCTACGCCTCCAACGCCCACGAGCCCGAGTGGTTCACCACCGCCCCGGTGGGCGCCATCAAGAAGGTGCTCGACAAGGCAGGCTGGAAGGCGAGCGACGTCGACCTCTTCGAGGTGAACGAGGCGTTCGCCGTGGTGACGATGGCGGCGATGAAGGACGTGGGCATCCCCCACGACAAGGTGAACGTGAACGGCGGCGCGGTGGCCCTGGGCCACCCCATCGGCGCCACCGGCGCCCGCATCATCACCACCCTCATCTACGCGCTGAAGAAGCGCGGCCTGAAGAAGGGAGTCGCCGCCCTATGCATCGGCGGCGGTGAAGGCACGGCCCTTGCCCTGGAGGTGATCTGATCATGGCCACGACCGCTATCGCCGCCGCGCCCATCCCCATCGAGCGCACCCCGAACATCGGCCAGTCCCTCGCCGTGGAGCTGCGCAGCCTCGGCATCGATTCCCTCCAGGCGCTCACGCGCGTGGGCTTCTGGGACGCGTGGCTGCAGCTGCGCCGCGCCAACCCGGACCGTGATGGCGTGCCCGCCTGCCTGGCCCTTGCCGGAGCGATTGCGGGCGTACGCTGGAACCACCTGCCGCCCAAGGTACGCGCCGATATTCGCCAGCGCGTGAAGGCCGTGCGCGCCTGAAGCGGGAAGGACCGATGCTCACCCGCACCCACGACGGCGATTTCCTCACCGACGAGCAGCGGATGATCCGCGACACGGCGAGGGATTTCGCGGAGGCGGAGCTCAGGCCGCACGCCGGGCAGTGGGACGAGGAAGGGTATGTCCCGGATGCCGTGCTCGCGAAGATGGGTGAGCTCGGCCTCCTCGGCATGCTCGTGCCGGAGGAGTGGGGCGGCATCGGCGCCGACTACCTCAGCTACGCGCTCGCCATCGAGGAGATCGCCGCCGGGTGCGCCTCCACGGCCGTCCTGATGAGCGTGCAGAACGGCCTCGGCTGCGGCTGCATCCTCTCCTGGGGCAGCAACGAGCAGAAGAAGCGCTGGCTCCCCGATGCCGCGCTCGGGCGCTCCTACATCTGCTTCTGCCTCACCGAGGCCCACGCGGGGAGCGAGGCGAACAACCTGCGCACCAAGGCGGCGCTCGCGGATGGCGCGTGGGTGCTAAACGGCACCAAGCAATTCATTACCGGCGGGCTCCGCGCGCGCTACGCGATCGTCTTCGCGGTCACGGATGCGGCGCTCGGCAAGAAGGGCCTGTCCGCCTTCGTGGTCCCCGCCGACGCGAAGGGCTTTGTGCCCCAGAAGGCCGAGGACAAGCTCGGCATTCGCGGCTCCGATACCTGCGCCATCCTGCTCGACGGGTGCTCGATTCCCGAAGACCACCTCCTCGGCCCGCGCGGCAAGGGCCTCGCGGTGGCGCTGTCGAACCTCGAGGGCGGGCGCATCGGCATCGCCGCGCAGGCGGTAGGCATCGCACGCGCGGCCTTCGAGGCGGCGGTCGCCTATGCCCGCGAGCGCACCACCTTCGGCAAGAAGATCGTGGAGCACCAGTCGGTCGGCAACCTCCTCGCGGACATGCAGACGCGCCTGAATGCCTCGCGCCTGATGGTCCACCACGCCGCCCGGCTTCGCGCCGCCGGCATCCCGTGCCTCGCCGAGGCCTCCCAGGCCAAGCTGTTCGCTTCCGAGGCGGCAGAGTGGATCGCGTCGAAGGCGATCCAGGTGCACGGTGGCTACGGCTACCTGCGCGACTACCCGGTGGAGCGCCACTACCGCGACGCGCGCATCACCCAGATCTACGAAGGCACGAGCGAAATCCAGCGTCTGCTGATCGCGCGCACCCTGGCGCAATGAGCGCCGCCCCGCGGCAGCAGCACCGCCAGGCGCTGATCGCTTCCTGGGTCGCGCAGATGATCGGCACCATCGTGCTCGCCGCCGCCGTCACGGCTTTCGTGAAGGGCGTGATGGGGCCGCTCACCACCGGCGACACGCAGTGGAAACGCTTCGCGCTCTCCGGCATCTTCGTCGCCGCGATCCCCGCTCTCTATTACCTGCGCACCTTCAAGCGCCGTCTCGATGAGGACGAGCGCCTCGCCGTGCGCAACGGCGGCGTCCCCGATGCCGCGGCGCGCATCCTGCTCACCAAGAGCCTCGCCATCGGCAGCGCCTTCTGCGAGCTGCCCCAGGCGATGGGGGTCGTGTACCTCCTCCTGGGCGGCGAGGCGCGCTGGTTCCTCGGCGCGACCCTCGTCACCCTCGCGATGCGCCTTTCCTACCGCCCGTTCCTGAAAGCCCCCTGAAGTGCCGATCATCCGCACCCGCCTCGACCCTTCCGCTCCCGCCTTCCGCGCCAATGTCGAGCACCATCGCGCGCTGGTGGCGGAGTTGCGCGAGCAGGTCGCGCGCGTCGCCGAGGGTGGGGGACCCGACTCCCAGAAGAAGCACACCGCCCGCGGCAAGCTGCTGCCGCGCGAGCGCGTGCGCGCCCTCCTCGATCCCGGCACGCCGTTCCTCGAGCTCTCGCAGCTCGCCGCCCACGGCATGTACAACGGCGACGCGCCCGCGGCCGGGGTGATCACCGGCATCGGCCGCGTCGAGGGCCGCGAAGTGGTGATCGTCGCCAACGACGCGACGGTGAAGGGCGGCACCTACTACCCGATGACGGTGAAGAAGCACCTGCGGGCCCAGGAGATCGCGGCGCAGAACTGTCTCCCGTGCATCTATCTCGTCGATTCCGGCGGCGCCTTCCTCCCCCTGCAGGATGAGGTGTTCCCCGATCGCGACCACTTCGGGCGCATCTTCTACAACCAGGCCAACCTGTCGGCGGCCGGCATCCCGCAGGTCGCCGTGGTGATGGGCTCGTGCACTGCGGGCGGCGCCTACGTGCCAGCGATGAGCGACGAGACCGTCATCGTTGAGGGGACGGGGACGATCTTCCTCGGCGGGCCACCGCTCGTGAAGGCTGCGACCGGCGAACAGGTCACGGCGGAAGAGCTCGGCGGCGCGGAGGTGCATACCGCGATCTCCGGCGTGGCCGACCACTTCGCGGAGAACGACGCGGAGGCGCTATCGATCGTCCGCAGCATCGTCGCCAACTTGGGGCGGCCGTCCCGACAGTTGCCGTGGGATTTGATGCCGCCGGAGCCACCACTCTACGACCCAGACTCGCTGTACGGAGTCGTGCCGGCCGATTCGCGGCGGGCCTACGACGTGCGCGAGATCATCGCCCGCATCGTCGACGGCAGCCGCTTCCACGAGTTCAAGGCGACGTACGGATCGACGCTCGTATGCGGGTTCGCGCGGCTGATGGGTTATCCCGTCGGCATTCTCGCCAACAAC
>JBBQBW010000240.1:0-5055 GCA_038318025.1 Burkholderiales bacterium
GCGCGGGTGTTCTTCGTGACGCTGCTGCCGAAGACGCGCTCCGGGAAGCTGCTGCGCCGCTCGATCCAGGCGCTGTGCGAGGGGAGGGACCCCGGGGACCTCACCACCATCGAGGACCCGGGGGCGCTGGAGCAGATCCGCAGCGTGCTTGGTGCTTAGGGGTCAGACTCCCAAGGCTTGGGAGTCTGACCCCTAAGCCCTCACTTGCACGGACCCTTGTAGGTGCCGGTGATGGTGTTGTTCATCGGCATCATCTGCCCGCCCTGGTCCATCACCAGGTCCTGCTTCATCGTGTAGCTGTTCTCCTGGAACGTCATCGTCACGTCGCCCTTCATCTTCGGGCTCTTGGTGCACTCCATGGAGTAGCTGAGGGTGTTGCCCGACATCTTCACGTTCTTCGTCGTGCAGCCATCGGGCATCTGCCCGCCCTTCTGGCCCATGCCGCCGCCCTCGATGTCCTTGGCGGTGACGCATTGGGTGTGGGTCATGGGGGGCATCGACATGCCTGCCGGCATCCCGGGAATCGGGCCCATCTTCATCGTGGTTTCCCACGAGCCTTCCTTCATCTTTCCCTTCATCCCGGCGAAGGGGTTGTCCTGGGCCAGGACCGGCAGGGCGAGCAAACAGGCGACTGCGGCGGCGAGGTGGGAATTTTTCATGGGTGCGGAGGATGTTGGGTGGAGCGGGAAGCATACCCCGACCGTTTAGAATACGCAGCTATGGCGCGCCCCCTCGAGCTTCCCTATGACGTCGCGACCGGATGTGCCGCGCGCTACGCCTGGCTCGAGGAGATGCGCCCCCTGGGATGGGCCGCTTTCCTCGACAGCGGAGACCCCGCCCGCTCCGGCGGGAGATACGACATCCTCGCCGCCGGGCCGCGTGCCATCACCACTTCCACCGTCCTGCCCTTTGCCGCCGCCCGCCGCCTGCTGGCCGGGGAAACCTGCATGGCCAGCGAATGGCCGGTGAGCGGTGCCGCCATCGGCTACTTCGGCTACGAAGTCGGGCGAGCCGGTGCGGGGCTGCCTCGCGAGAAGGCTGCAACGCGGGCCTTCATGCCCGAGGTGGCCATCGGCCTCTACCCCTGGACCGTGGTAGTGGACCATGTCGAGCACCGCGCCGCCCTCACGTCCCTCGATTCGGTCGGCGACTCCGATGCCGAGGCCCTGAGGGACCGGCTCCTGGGCGCGAGGGAGCGGCCGTTGCGCCCGTTCCGGGTTCCCGGTCCCGTCTCCTCGAGCCTCGAGCGTCCCGAGTACTTGCCCCGCGCGCGCCGGGTGCTCGACTACATCGAGGCGGGGGATTGCTACCAGGCGAACCTCACGCGGGAATTCAGCGTCCCGTTCACGGGCGATCCGTGGACGTTCTACCGCCACCTCCACGACAACAATCCCGCGCCCATGGGCGCCTTCCTCGAGTATCCGTTCGGAGCGGTGCTCTCGAGCTCGCCGGAGCGCTTCCTGGTGGTCGAGGGGCGCCATGCCCTCACGCGGCCGATCAAGGGCACGCGCCGGCGCCGCGCCGACCCGGCCGAGGATGCGAGGGCGGCGGCGGAGCTCCTCGCCAGCGAAAAGGATCGCGCCGAGAACGTGATGATCGTCGACCTGCTGCGCAACGACCTCGGGCGCGTGTGCGAGACCGGCTCGGTGAAGGTGGAAGGCCTGTGCGAGCTGGAGAGCTTCGCCACGGTGCACCACCTGGTGTCCACGATCACCGGCACGCTGCGCGACGGCTGCGACGCGCTCGACGCGCTGGCGGCCTCGTTTCCCGGCGGCTCGATCACCGGGGCGCCGAAGCGGCGCGCGATGGAGATCATCGACGAGCTGGAGCCCCACCGGCGCGAGGTGTACTGCGGCGCCATCGGGTACCTCGCGCCCGGCGGGAGGATGGACATGAACATCCCGATCCGCACCACCCTCTGCGTCGGCGGCGAGCTGCGCTTCTACGCCGGCGGCGGCATCGTGGCGGACTCCACGCCCGAGGACGAGTTCGAGGAGACCGAGACCAAGATCGCCGCCATCAGGCGGGCGATCGCGAATTTTTCCGGGGGGCATTACGACGGGAACGCGGATGGCCGCAGATGAAACGCAGATGGACGCAGATGGGATGAATGCATGAAGGATTCATCTCGGGTGCGCGCAATGTCCATCACCTGTCACCACGGTGCATCGTCGTGCTCCATTCAAGTATCCGATCTGCGCCTATCTGCGTTTCATCTGCGACCACCTGCGCCACTCTTTACGAGTAGAGAAAATTGACGAAGTTCGAGTTGAGAAAGGCGATGGTTGCGCGGCGTGACGCGCTGCCCGCGGAGGAACGCCGGCGCATCGCCAAGGCGTTGACCGAGCGCATCACGGCGCTCCCCCAATATGCCGCCGCCCGATCGGTGCTGGCTACGATGGCGATCGGCAGCGAGTGGAGCACCCGCGCCTTCCTCGACCGTGCCCGCGCCGACGGCAAGGAGGTGGTGCTGCCCCGCCTCACACCGCCGCCGCGCCATCTCGAGCTGCACGCGGTGGAAGACCTCGACCGGCACCTCGTTCCCGGTGTCTGGGATATCCCCGAGCCCGATCCCGCGCGCTGCCCGACGCGCCGCCTCGCCGACGTGGATTTCGCGCTGGTGCCCGCGCTGGCCATCGACCCGCGCGGCTATCGCGTGGGCTACGGGGGCGGATATTTCGACCGGCTCCTCGCCGGGCGCGGCGATCGGCCCTATTGCGTGACGGCGCTGCCCGCCGCCTTCCACGTCGAGCGGCTCGACCACGAGCCCCACGACGTCGCCGGCGACCTCGTGTTGTCCGAATCGTGGGCGTCTGCAGTTATCCAGGAAGCGCCATGACCGCGCGCATCATCGACGGCAAGGCCATCGCGGCGGGGTTCCGCGCCGAGTTCGCGGTGCGGGTCGCGCGGCTGCAGGCCGAGGGCGTGCGCCCGGGGCTCGCGGTGGTGATCGTGGGCGAGGACCCGGCGAGCAAGGTGTACGTGCGCAACAAGGCGCTCGCCTGCGAGGCGATCGGCATGCACTCGGAAGTGCACGCGATGTCGGCTGACACCACCCAGGCGCAGCTGATCCACTTCGTGCGCAGCCTCAACGGCAACGAAGCGATCCACGGCATCCTGGTCCAGTTGCCGCTGCCGCGGGGCGTCGACAGCCGGGCGGTGATCGAGGCGATCGCCCCGGAGAAGGACGTCGACGGCTTCCACTACCAGAACGTGGGCTCGCTGGTGGTGGGCGAGGCGGCGTTCTACCCCTGCACCCCATTGGGAGTGATGAAGATGCTGGAGCATGAAGGGATCGAGGTGGAGGGCAGGCACGCGGTGGTGGTGGGGCGTTCCACCATCGTCGGCAAGCCCATGGCGCTCATGTTGCTCAATGCGGGCGCCACGGTCACCATCTGCCATTCGAAGACCCGCGACCTCGCGGCGATGACCCGCCAGGCCGACATCCTGGTGGCCGCCGTGGGGAGGGCGCGGATGATCAAGGGGGACATGGTGAAACCGGGGGCGGTGGTGGTGGACGTCGGCATCAACCGGTTGCCGGACGGCAGGCTCGCGGGCGACGTGGACTTCGAGGCCGTGGCGCCATTGGCTTCGTACATCACGCCGGTGCCCGGGGGCGTGGGACCCATGACCATCGCGATGCTGCTCGGCAACACGGTGCGCTCGGCGGAGCGGGTGGCCGGGCTCGACAGCGCTGGCGAAACGCGCATTGCATGAAGGCGGAGGAAGGCTGATGGCACATCCCTACGAGAAGGACCTCGCGCGCAACGCGGCGAACTACGAAGTCCTCACGCCCGTTTCGTTCCTCGCCAAGGCCGCGGCGGTCTATCCGGATCGCCTGGCGGTGGTCCATGGCGCGGTGCGCCGCAGCTGGGCCGAGACCTACGCCCGGGCGCGGCAGCTCGCCTCGGCCCTCGAGCGTCGCGGCGTGCGCCGGGGCGACACCGTGGCCGCGGTGCTGCCCAACGTGCCGGCGATGATCGAGCTGCAGTTCGGGCCGGCGATGTTCGGGGCGGTGGTGAACACCCTCAACACGCGCCTCGATGCCGAGGCGATCGCCTTCATGCTCGACCACGGCGAGGCCAAGGTGCTGTTCACCGACCGGGAGTTCTCGGTCGTGATCCAGAAGGCCCTCGCGCTCTGCAAGTCCCGCCCGCTGGTGGTGGATGTGGACGACGCGCTCTTCGAGGGCGGCGAGGCCCTGGGATCGATCGAGTACGAGGCGTTCCTCGCCGAGGGGGATGCCGGGTTTCCGTGGCAGGCGCCGCCCGACGAGTGGGATGCCATCGCGCTCAACTACACCTCGGGCACGACCGGCAATCCGAAGGGGGTGGTGTACCACTACCGCGGCGCGTACCTGAATGCCGTCAACAACATCCTCGACTGGTCGATGCCGAAGCACCCGGTGTACCTGTGGACGCTGCCGATGTTCCACTGCAACGGCTGGTGCTTCAACTGGACGCTCGCCGCCGCCGCCGGCACCAACGTGTGCCTGCGCAAGGTGGAGGCGAAGCTCATCCTGGACCTGATCCGCGAGCACCAGGTCACCCACTATTGCGGCGCGCCGATCGTGCACTCGATGCTGCTCAACGCGCCGGCCGAATGGCGCCGCGGCATCGACCACGAGGTGAAGTGCCTGGTGGCCGCGGCGCCGCCGCCGGCTGCAATGATCGAGGGCATGGGCAAGATGGGCTTCGACATCACCCATGTCTACGGCCTCACCGAGACCTACGGCCCGGCGGCGGTGTGCGCCAAGCATCCGGAGTGGGTCGACCTGCCGCTGGAGGAGCAGGTGCGGCGCAACGGCCGGCAGGGTGTCGCCTACCTGCTGGAGGAGGGCATGGACGTGATGGACCCGGAGACGATGCAGCCGGTGCCGCGCGACGGCGAGACCATGGGCGAGATCATGTTCCGCGGCAACATCACCATGAAGGGCTACCTCAAGAACCCCACCGCGACCGAGGAAGCCTTTCGCGGCGGCTGGTTCCACTCCGGCGACCTCGCGGTGACGCAGCCCGACGGCTACGTGAAGATCAAGGACCGCTCCAAGGACGT
>JBBQBW010000241.1:0-5053 GCA_038318025.1 Burkholderiales bacterium
GAGGACCACATCGTCCCGTGGAAGGGCGGCTACCAGAGCGCGCGCACGCTCGGCGGCAAGGTGACCTTCGTGCTAGGCGCCTCGGGCCATATCGCCGGAACCATCAACTCGGCGGCGAAGAACAAGCGCAATTACTGGACCAACGACAAGCTCGTCGCCGAACCGGACAAGTGGTTCGCCGCGGCGAAGGAGGTCCCGGGCAGCTGGTGGCCCGAGTGGGCGCGCTGGCTGCGTCCCCACGCCGGCAAGCTCATCGCCGCGCGCAAGTCCCTGGGCGCACCCAAGTTCAAGCCGATCGAGCCCGCTCCCGGGCGGTACGTGAAGGAGCGCGCCTAGCATCCAACGTGCGGTACCGTAGTCCCAATAAAAAAGGAGGAGGAGTTCATGGCAAAGAGAATCGCGCTGGTGACGGGCGGAATGGGTGGCCTCGGCGAGGCCATTTGCAAGAAGCTCGCGAAGATGGACATGCACGTGGTGGTGACCTATTCGCCGGGCAACAAGAAGTCGGCCGAGTGGCTGAAGGAAATGGAGGGCGAGGGCTTCGCGTTCAAGGCGTTCCCCTGCGACGTGGCTAACTTCGAGTCGTGCCAGAAGATGGTCGCCGAGGTCACGAAGGACGTGGGCCCCATCGACATCCTGATCAACAACGCCGGCATCACCCGCGACATGACCTTCAAGAAGATGACCAAGGTCGACTGGGACACGGTGATGGAGACCAACCTCGACAGCGTCTTCAACGTCACCAAGCCGGTGGTGGACGGCATGGTGGAGCGCGGCTGGGGCCGGGTGATCAACGTCTCGAGCGTGAATGGGCAGAAGGGCGCCTTTGGGCAGACCAACTACTCCGCGGCCAAGGCGGGCATGCACGGCTTCTCCAAAGCGCTCGCCTATGAGGTGGCGCGCAAGGGCGTGACCGTCAACACCATCTCGCCGGGCTACATCGGGACCAAGATGGTGCTCGCGATCCCTAAGGACGTGCTGGACTCCAAGATCGTGCCGCAGATTCCGATGGGACGGCTCGGCAAGCCCGACGAGGTAGCCGGACTCTGCGCCTACCTTGCTTCCGACGAGGCCGCCTTCGTGACCGGCGCCAATATCGCGATCAACGGTGGGCAGCATATGCAATGAGCGGGGCGGACGTCGAGGCCCTCCGGGCCATGCTTGAGCACTTCGACGCCTGTTACGCATGCATGTCCGGGGCCGACCTGGCGAAGGCCCAGGCCCTCCAGCGGGAGGCGGACGCCGTCATGGATTCCCGCATGCGGGAGACGCCCATCACTCTCCAGCAGGCGTACCTCGCGATGTTCGATTTCCTCGAGTACTACTGCCAGTTGGATCCAGACGGCCTGGGTAGTGTCATGGGCGAGTTGTCGTTGGCGGGCGGGGAGCGTCCCCGACCCATGAGTGCGGCGGTCTTCCCGCGCTTTGTCAGCAGCGTCGTGCACGTGCTCGAAGCCGAAGGAGGCCCGGAGGGTTATACCGGAGCCAACTTGCGGCTTACGCCGTTCGCCGGTGGAGGTGCGTAATGCCGGAGCCGATGAAGTTCTACCCTGGCCGACTGGTCGACCACATACATTTGAAGCGGCGTTCGTGGCTGGCGCCAACATCGCGCTCAATGGTGGGCAGCACATGTAATGAAGTCCCCATTTCGCGTGGGATAGCGGAACGAATTGGCGGGGCGCGGACCGTTTGCAGAAAGCGCTTGTTGCGCAGGAAGGTGGTCGCGTCTCGGCCTTGAGTGTGCGGTGCATGCGCTCGTCCACAAACGGGCTTCGCCCACTTGCGGCCGGCCGCTCAGTTCGGTCATGAGACCTACGCATTACTGCACCTTGCTGTATGCATATAAAGTATATACAATGACCATATGCCTCTCGAGCACGACCCGGTCAAGGCTGCGGCCAATCTCGGGAAGCATGGTGTGTCCTTCGCCGATGCCGAGGGAGCGCTGTTCGACCCGTTGGCTTTGACTGTCGAGGACGTTGCCGCCGTCGGTGAACCGCGCTTTGTCACGCTCGGCCTTGGAAGCGCCGGGGATTTGCTCGTGGTCGTTTACACGTATCGCGAAGATGAGCCGCGACTGATCTCGGCTCGCCACGCCACGCGGAAAGAGCGAAGGACCTATGAAGCCTGAATACGACTTCTCGAAGGGCAAACGCGGTGCTGTACTTCCTCAAAAGGGAAAGACGCGGATCTCCATCTTCATCGATAACGCGACCCTCGCTGAATTCCGAGCCCGCGCCGAGAAGATGGGTACGGGGTACCAAACGATGATGAACGAGGCGCTGCGAGCGTATCTTTCCAAAACTCAAGGGCCCGTGACTGAGGAAATACTTCGGCACGTCTTGCGGCAGGAGATGCCAGAGTATTTGCGAGATCTCACAACGCGATCGAGCGGGCCGGGAAAGACCGTGGGCCGCGGCAGCGCGCCCAAGAAATGATGCGCGCCACCGCGGCAATGGCGACGTGGCCAGTTGCTCACCGAGTTCGTTAGGCAACACGCGGCCATCCATCCTCGTCCGCCGCTTTGGCAGCGTGGCACTGCTTCGCTATCAGGCCAACCTCGAAATGCCAAGCGCGTCCGGAGAGACGGCCTTTGCCTGTTGGCACACGGACAAGTATGAATTGCTCGATGGCTTCTGGCAGGTCGTCTGGTCTCAGGCTACTCTCATTCGCAGCCCCGACGTCATATCGACAATACACTCGGAGACGAACTGGGTATGAAAGAGCGTTGGATTTTCCTGATTGCATTCACTCTGGTGTTCTACGGCACTGGAGCCGCCTTCATCGAGGGCTTCGTGAACTATTCAAGTTGGCATCTCATCGGAAGAGCCGAGTTCACTGCGTTCCACCGGTTCATTTCGCCACTTGTTCTCACTTTTCTGGTCGTGCCGCTGCTGCTAGGCACTGTGTTTACGATTCTGCTGCTGTGGTTCCGGCCCGCGGCCATACCAATCTGGGCAGTCTGGGTCGCGATTGCGTTGCAGGCTATTGTCTGGGCGTCCACCGCTGCCATACAGGTTCCGATTCAGATCCAGCTCAGTGCGGACGGTTTGTCCGTTCCGCTGATTGAGCGCCTTATCGAGACGAACTTCTGGCTTCGGCGAGTTCCATATGCGGCATGCGCGGGTTTGTATTTATGGATGGCGTCCAAGGTCATGCGGGCTAGTGGTCAAGAGCGTGCTGCTTGACATCAACTCAGGCGCCGAAAATGCGTCCCGACGCAGCCGGGCGCAGACTACTACGTGCGCATTTTTACACCTGGCGGCGAACTGCCCTTCGCCGGTCATCCGACACTCGGCTCATGCCATGCCTGGCTTGCCGCAGGCGGAAAGCCGCGCAAATCGGGTCTTGTCGTTCAGCAGTGCGGGGTGGGCCTCGTGCGCGTGCGCTGCGAAGGTCCGCGCCTGGAGTTCGCCGCGCCGCCTTTGCGCCGTACCGGCATGCTCGAACCTGATGTGTTGGCAAAAATCGCCAAGGCACTCGCACTGCTGCCATCGGACATCGTTCACCACCAGTGGGTCGACAACGGCCCGGGCTGGTGTGCAGTGATGCTGCACTCCGCACGCGAAGTGCTTGCGCTCAGGCCCGACTGGGCCTGGCTCGATCCGCTCAAGCTAGGCGTGGTTGGCCGGCATGGCGTCGACCACGACGCGGCCCTCGAGGTGCGGGCGTTCATCGGCGACGGCGGATACGAAGACTCGGTCACCGGCAGCCTCAACGCGAGCCTCGCGCAGTGGCTCATCGGGGCAGGACTCGCCCCGTCTTCCTATGTCGCGGCCTAAGGCACCGTCCTCCAGCGCGCCGGCCGCGTCCATCTGCGCAAGGACGGCGAAGAAGTCTGGGTCGGCGGCGACGTCGTGGACGTCATTGTCGGCGAAGTCGATCTCCAGATGAAGCGACCAACTCACAATGACCGCAACCACGACGTCGGGCATCATCAAAAGGTGGGGCTGTCGGGTACATATGCTCGCATTCGGTGCGCTCATGCTGTCAGTCGAAGCTCTCCACCCGGACGAGGGCTGGATCGATGCCCCGCGCGGCCGTGAGGTGCAATACCTCCTGGACCAGCCGTTCGGAACCGCATACGTAGAAAACTGCGTTTGACGGCGCTGTGGAAAGGAGGACCCCGAGATCCATGCGGGTGTCCCGGGCAGAGTCGTAGAACGTCAAGCGGTCGCCGAGCATGCGTCGCAGTTCCCCGGCGTAGGCGAACTCGCGCGAATTGCGTGCCGCGTAGTGCAGGTGCAGGGCATTGCCGCGCGCAACGAGCGCATGGACCATCGCCTTGATCGCGGTGATGCCGACACCGCCCGCGATCAGGACCGCCGGCCGCGCGTCGGCGTGCAATGCGAAGTGGTTGCGCGGCAACTCGGTGCGAAAACGCAGGCCCAGCGCGAAGTCCTCGTGAGCAGCGCGCGAGCCGCCGCGCCCTTCGTCCTCGCGAAGCACGGCGATCTCCCAGGCCGTCCGATCGGCGGGGTCGGAGGCGATCGAATAGGAGCGCATGACCCCTTCACCCCCGGGCATCCGGATCGGCACATCGAGGTGCGCGCCAGCTTCGAAGGCCGGAAGCTCGCGGCCTTCCGGGTCGCGCAGCTCGTACGCGCGGATGCGCGGCGTGAGCTGGCGAATGCCGGAGATAACGAGCTCGAGCGGACCCTCGCCCAGCACCGTGCCAGCCGCCGCGCTCGATGCCGCCTGCGGCACGCGCCTCCCGAGCTGCGACTCGAAGCGAGCGGCGATCTCCGCTTCGGTATAGCGAGGCGTGATGTGCTGCGGGCAGTTCCAGTCGAAGCCCTCGACCTGGATCACGAACCCGCGCTCGACCCGGGCGCGGTAATCGGTCACCTCCAGCTTCGCGAGCAAGTCGGGGGCGTTGGCTCCGACGAGGCGGACGCGGCCCAGCACCTTGAGGCGGCGCCGGTTCGGATAGTCGATGAAGATCAGCGCGACGCGATCATCCTTGCGTACGTTGCCGACGCTCACGTACTGGCGATTGCCGCGGAAGTCGGCGAATCCAAGGGTGCGGTCGTCGAGGACCCGCACGAAACCG
>JBBQBW010000242.1:0-5036 GCA_038318025.1 Burkholderiales bacterium
GGAGCAGCTTCACCTTGTCGTCGCCGAACACCGGGCCGGCGAACGACACGCGCGACGCGATGCCGAGCGCCAGGGCATAGCGGCGCAGGCGCGCCTCCTCGGCCCCGCTGCCGCCGATGGTGAGGCGCACATCCACCCCCAGCTCGGTGGCGAGCCGCATTCCCTGCAGGGTCTCATAGAGCCCCTTCTCGCGCGCGATGCGTCCGACGTAGACCAGGCGCAGCGGCGCCTTGGGATGCGACAGCACCGTGGGCACCGCGTTGAACGGGCGGCAATCGATGCCGTTGGGCAGGACCACCACCTGCTGCAGGGGGACAAACTGGCGGTAGGCGTCGTACTCACACTGGGCCAGTACCACCACCAGGTCCGGGGCCTTCAGCGTCCAGCGCAGGAACCCGGTGAGGAGCGCGTTGCCCTTGAAGAAATCTGCCGGGAGCTCGCCGCCGTGTACCTGGTAGACCACGCGCGCGCGCAACAGCTTGGCCACGGCGAGGTACGCCAGGTCGCGCCAGTACGCGCGCGGATTGAGCGAGGTGTTGACGTGGACGATCGACGCCTGGCGGAAGAGGATCGTCGCGAACAGCGCGAAGGGCGACAGCAGCAGGCGCAGCAGCTTGCCCACCGGACCCTCGTCGCGACCCTCGCTCCCCACCTGGAAGTGGACCATCTCGTAGTCCTCGGCGAGCGGGGAGTCGAGCAGCAGGTTCAGGTGCGTCGAGACGCCGCTGAGCGCCGCGCGATCGGGACCGAGGATGACGACGACCGGGCGGTTCATGAGATCTCCTGGAGGCGGGCGATGGCCGCGGGCGCGGGGACGCGGCGCGCGCCGAGCCCCGAGTAGAGGTTTTCCAGGCGCTCCAACGCGCGCTCGGGACTGAAGTGGGCCGCGACAGTGGCGCGGGCGTTGCCGCCCAGGCGCAATGCCAGTTCGGGGTCGGTGAGGACGCGGCGGATCGCGGCGGCGAGCGCCACGGGGTCGCGCGGGGGCACCAGCAGGCCATCGACGCCGTCGGTCACGAGGTCGGGAATGCCACCCACCTTCGTCGCCACCACCGGGCACCCCGCCGCCATCGCCTCCAGCAGCGCCACCGGCAGGCCCTCGGCGTAGGACGGCAGGACGAAGACCGAGGCCCGGGCGAGCAGCGCATCGCGGCGCTCGGAATCCACCCATCCGGGCAGGTGCACGTGGGCACGGATGCCCAAATCCGAGGCGCGGCGCTCGACGCGGTGCAGCTCGCCGTCGCCGGCGAGCTCCAGGCGCACCTCGGGCAGCAGGCGGACCAGGCTCGCCGTGGCCTCGAGCAGCTCGTAGACGCCCTTGCCCTCCTCGCAGCGGCCGCAGAAGGCGATGAGCGCCCCGCCCCGCCCGACCGTGGCCTGGGGCTGGAAATGCACCGGGTTCGGGATCGTCACGATGTTGGGGTTTGAGGTGGCATTACGCATCCACGCTTCCCAGCGGTCCGACACCACCACGATGGCGGCGGCGTGGTCGAGGAAGTGGCGCATCACGGCGCGCGCGCGCGGGCCGCAATTGTTCACGAAGCGGGCGAAGCCGCCGCCATGGAGGTGGAACACCACCGGCCAGCCGGCCACCCGGGCGAGGGCCATGAAGGGGGCCTTGCGCCAGAAGCTCGCGCGCGAGGCGCTGTGCACGTGCAGGATGCCGTCGCGGTGCCGCAGCAGCAGGAAGCAGAAGCGCAGCAGCGCCACCACGGCGGTGGCGAGCTTGGCGAGGTAGCCGCCGTCGCGATGGGTGGAAAGATACGTCACCGGCCAGCGCTCGAAGACGCCGATCTCACGGTAGGTTCGCACCACGGCCGAGATGCCGCCGCGGGTCGAGGGGTCGGTTCCGATCATCACCACGCGCTTCATGCCGCCCCCGGGGCCTGGGCCCAGAACGACGACAGGTCGAGGTGCTGCTCGAGCATGCGTGCCTTGCCCCCGGGCGTGCGCCCGATGGAGTCCACGCGCACCACGTCCACGTGACAGCCGCCCTGGGTCTTCTCCGCCACCGCGGCGCCGATGGCATTGCGCTCTTCGGCACTGGGCTCGGAGTCGGTGACCACCTTGAGGGTGAGCTGGCCGGCGGCGTGCTGCTCGTATTGGATCGCCTCCATGCGCGCGAGGCCGGGGAAGTGCGCCACGCCAAGCGTCGTGATCGAGACCAGCCGCTGGTCGCGGCACACCACGAACTCCTGCTGGCGGCCCTCGATGCGCTCGCACACGGGGTAGCCCGGAAGCTTCTTGTGCGGGCGGCCGGAAAGCACCGCGAGGTCGCCGGTGCGATAACGCACGAACGGCATCACGCGGTTATCGAAGGAGGTGCCGACCACGTGGCCCACGCGTCCCGGCTCGGTGATCGCGCGGCCTTCGTTGTCGAGGAGCTCCAGGTGGCCGTACTGGGGCCAGAAGAAGTAGCGGTCGTCGCCGGGGAGCGACCCGGCCATCAGCACGCGCTCCGAATGGCCGTAATGCAGCAGGACGGGGGCGCCGAACACCTCCCGGATCTTGTGCATCTGAAAACCGAAGACGTTCTCCGAGTAGAGCATCACGCCCTTCACGTCGCGCGTGAACTCCGGCATCGGGTTCTCGGCGAGCCAGCGGGCGAGCGGGAAGAGCGCCGAGGGGAACGCCTCGATCCACTCCGGCCGATGCTGCGCGAGGGCCTCGGCGTACTGCGGCATGAAGCGGCGCTCGAGATGGTCCGAGGAGAGGATCAGCTGGCGCTTGATCGGCTCGTGCATCCAGATCCTGCCGCCCTCGCCCGCCGTGGGCACGGTGCGGCCGCGCAGCGCCAGGGTCGTCTCGCCCTCCACCAGGCCCACGCGGTCGCGGAAGGCCTGCATGAAGGCGTACTCCTTGGGGCGCGTCACGTGCTTCTCGAGGAAGAAACGCATCGGGTTGCGCGTGGAGCCGCCGGTGAACATCTGCAGGCGCGAGGTGGCCGGCAGGTGCGCCGAGACGTAGGCGTCGGGATGGCGCTTGATGTCGAGCTTGTCGGTGACGGGCAGGGCGGCGAGGATCTCGCGCGGGTCGCGCACGCCGCGCAGCAGGCCGCGGAAGTCGCGGTAGGCGGGGACGGTATCGATCGCCCAGCGCAGGCTCGCATCGAGCTTCCTGCGCACTAGGCGCTCCATGGCGGGGGCGTCCTGGCGCGGCAGCGCCTCCTCGCGGAAGCGGTCGTAGGCGGCACCGAAGCGCAGCCGCGGCGGCAGCCACGCGTAGGCGCGCCCGGCCGAGGCCTTCAGCCAGTCCGGGCTTTCCATGTAGCGCCCGACGTACGGATGCAGCAGGTCGTCGATGGCCATCTGTTACGCGAAGCGCGGCCGGCGCACGAAGGCGTCGGTCACCGAGAGGTCGCCCGCGCGGTTGATGGTGTGGATGCCGAGCACCGCGCCGCTGGCGGGGACGATGCGGCGGTCCTCCTCCTCGGCGTAGTGGTCCTCGGTGAGGTGTGTCACGCGATGGAGCGTGATCCCGGAGCCGTAGAGTGGCGCGCAGATCTGGCCGGGACGGTATAGCTGGCCGTCGCGGGAGAAGAGGCGGCCCGCCGGGCGGCTCGCGCGCACGTCGGACTTGATCGGGTTGCCCGGATGCGGCTTCCACTCGCCCATCAGCCGGTCCGAGGAGAAGAGGTGCAGCTCGTCGTTGATCTCCCCGCCCGGGGCCGCCGCGTTGGCGAACATCCACCAGCGGTCGGCCGCCTTGTGGATGGTGGCATCGACGCAGAACACGTCGCGCATGAGAACCCTCTCCAGCTCCCACTTCGCCGGGAAATCGACGCACTTGTAGATCTCGACCGTGTGGTTCTGGCCGGTCTCGGGAATCATGAAGAGCTCGCCGTCCTCCTCCAGCAGGAAGGGATACGACAGGTGGTAGTCGCGCTCGAGCACGCGCACCGGCTCGCTCGCGGTGCCGTCGCGGCGCACCTCGATCACGCTGATGTGGGCGCGGCCCGTGGCGAACGGCAGCTCCTCGAAGAAGATGTAGTGCCGCCCCTCCACCGTGATCGGGAAGGGATCGGCCCAGAAGCGGTCCTTGGGCGGCTCGAGGCGGAAGAAGCCGTCGAGGGAGCCGTCCCACGACTCCTCCGCGGAGAAGCGGTAGGCGAGCGACCACTGGTCGATGTGGGTCGCCTTCTCGATCGCGCGCCGCACGATGCGGGTGCCCATGGTGGCCACGTCGCGGGCAACCGCGAGGGCGCCGGGGTAGCCTTCCGCCGGCAGCGGCCGGGCGAGCTTGGTGCCCTCGTCCAGCCAGCGAGCGCCGTAGGTGTGCAGCTCGCGCAGCGCCCGCGCCGCGAAGTCCGAGCTCTTGGCGAACATGGCGTGGCGGCTGCGGGAGACGGAAAACGGATAGGTGCGCGACCACGACGGGCAGGCGATGCGGTCCGGGAGCCCCGGGCGCTGGATGCGGATGCCCGAGGCGATCACCGTGGTGGCGTCGAGCACCTCGCGCACGCCCGCCAGGGCCTCCATCGCGCCCTGGTCTTCGCCGAAGGCATAACGCCAGGTGCCGAAGCGCGCCAGGCCCTCGAGGCACTGGGTGTCCACGCCGTCGACCACGAAGGCCACGTCGAGGCGCGCATCGGCCAGGCGCTTGCGCCACCCCGCCACGCAACCGGCGGCGGGCAACGCCACGCGGCGCTCCGGCGCCACCAGCGACGCAAGGTCGCCCTCGGCCGACCAGTCCATGCCGCCGAACGCCTTGCGATCGAGGCGCGAATAGGCGCTCCAGAGGAGTGGCGCGCGCGGCGCCCGGGACTCGCCGCAGCTCACCAAAGCCAGCTCCGAGTGGTCGGAGGCCGCCACCTTCGCGAGCGCCTCCACCACCCAGCGCGGTTGGCGCGCCGAGGGGGCGAAGACGCCGACCCTCAGGCGCGCTTTTCTTACAGCCTCCAAGTACGGATCCCCTCGCGGCGCAGCGGGACGGTATCGATCACCGCCTTCACCTGCACCAGGCAGCCCTGGCGGACGATCTTCTCCAGGTATTCCTCGGCCGGCTTGTCGGCGAACGCCTTGTGGGCCACCGCGAGG
>JBBQBW010000243.1:0-5027 GCA_038318025.1 Burkholderiales bacterium
CTCACCCAGACCAGCGAATGGCAGGGCGAATGTTTCGGCATGCCCGACCAGGTGGAGCACTACCGGCGCGTGTCCCACGACCCGAAGCCACCCGCGGGGAAAAAGGGCGAGCTGCGTCCGCTGCACGAGCCTGGCACCTATTGGGAATACAACGACGTGCGCATCAACCAGCTTTCGCTCGCGCTGCTGCACCTCTTCAAGCGTCCGCTGCCGGAGGTGTTCCTGGAAAGCGTCCTGCAGCCGATCGGCGGCGGTCGCGATTTCCGCTGGGAGGGCTACGACGACGCGTGGGTGGAGGTCGACGGTAAGCGCATGCCGTCGGTGCCGGGCGGCACACACTGGGGCGGGGGCGTCACGATCAGCGCGCGCGACCAGGCGTGCGTGGGCCAGTTGCTGCTGGACGGCGGCGCGCACGAGGGCCGCCAGATCATCGCGCGCGATTGGGTGCAGCGCATGCGAACTCCCAACGCCGTGGCGCCGTTCTACGGGTTGCTCACTTGGCTGAATCGCGACGCTCGCCTTTTCGCCGACGCATCGCGGTCGAGCTTCTTCATGTTCGGCGCCGGCGGCCACACGGTGTGGATCGACCCGGATCACGCGGCCGTGGTGGTGACCCGCTGGCTCGATGGCGCGCATTCGGCAGGTTTCGTAAAGCGCGTGGTGGAGGCTCTCGAGGCCTAGGCTCGCCGGGCTTCAGCTCGCGGTTGCGCGCGCCCGCGCAATCCACCACCATTCGGCTTCCCCATCGTCGCGGAGCCCCGCAATGCGCATCATCCAGCACGACCCGCGCGACATCGCCAAGCTGCCCCTCTACCCGGAAAGCGCCAAATGAAGCTCGACATTGCCTTCGTGTCCGACGTGGCGTGCCCCTGGTGCGCCATCGGGCTCGCCTCGCTCGACCGGGCCATCGAGCGCCTCGGCAGCGAAGTGGAGACGACGGTCCGGGTCGAGCCTTTCGAGCTCAACCCGGACATGGCGCCCGAGGGCGCGGAGGTGGTGCCGTACCTGGCGCGCAAGTATGGCCGCACCCCGGAGCAGGTGGCGCAGGGGCAAACGAGGATTCGCGAAGCCGGGGCCAACGTGGGCTTCGCCTTCGGGCAGCGTGACCATGTGTGGAATACCTTCGACGCGCACCGAGTGCTGCACTGGGCCGGGCAAGAGGGCCGCGCCGTCGAGCTCAAGCGTGCGCTGCTCAAGGCCTACCACGGCGAGGGCCGCAATCCGGGCGCGAAGGACGTGCTGGTCGAGCTGGCCGGCGCGGTCGGTCTCGATCCCGCGCGGGCGAAGGCGATCGTGGAAGGCGACGAGTTCGCCGCCGAGGTGCGCGAGCGCGAGCGCTTCTGGCAGCAGCAGGGCGTGGGCGGCGTGCCGTTCGTGGTCGTGAACGGCAAGTATGCGATCGAGGGCGCCCAGCCGCCCGAGGCTTTCGAGCAGGCGTTGCGGCAGATCGCTCTCTCGCCCTAGCGGGCGAACCCTACCTCGGCTGGGGAGTTCGGCCCGGCGGGCCCGTGAGACCATCGGTCGCAAGGCGATCATCGACTGTGCGATCGTCCCTAGTGGTTCCCGCCCCAAGCATCCACCACGAAAGCCCAAAAAAATGACCTCCAGAACGATCCTGCGCACCGCGTTCGCAATTGTCGCCACGACACTCCTCGCCGCAACCGCCCAAGCCCAACTCTTCCGCACCTACCTCGCTCCGTCCCCCCTCGGCAACGACGCGAACCCTTGCACTCTGCCCGCACCCTGCCGCCTGCTTCCCGCGGCGCTTGCCGCGGTGGCGAGTGGCGGCGAGATCTGGATGCTCGACTCCGCCAACTACAACACCGCCCAGGTCAACATCAACAAGTCGGTGACGATCCTCGCGGTGCCGGGAGCCGTGGGCAGCGTGGTCTCCTCGACCGGCGGCAATGCGCTGCGCATCGACGTGGCCGGCGGCAGGGTGGCCCTGCGCAACCTGGTCATCGTCCCGCTGCCGGGTACGGGGGGCGTGGATGGAATCAACGTGCCTTCGACCGCCACGCTCGTGATCGAGAATTGCCTGTTCGCCAACCTGGCCGGAGTCGGAGTGCGGGTGAACGGCGGCGGAACCCTGCGGATGACGGACACCACCGTTCGCGATAACGCGGGCGGCGGGGTGCACCTGCAAAACGGGGCGCGCGGCACCCTCGTCCGGACCACAGTTAGCGGCAACAGCGGTGTCGGTGTGTTTGCCTACGTGACCGTCGCGGGGACCGATACGGTCGTGGACATCGCGGAGTCCACCATTTCCGGCAATGGGACCGGCTTCAACGCCTTTGCGGACAACGTGGTCGCCGACATCAACGTCTCGATTCGCGACAGCCGAATCTTTTCGAACGCCAGCCATGGCGTGGTGGCGAACGGGGGACCTGCTTTAGCCCCCGTGAATGTAACCGTGAGCAATAACATCATCGCGAACAATGGCGATGCCGGGATCGTGGTCTACAACGGCAGCACCAAACTGCTGGCGACCGGCAACACCATCAGCGGCAACAACATCGGCTTGTGGAATACGACCGGCCTGCTCGAGAGCGCCGGCAACAACTCGGTGCGAAACAATGCTCAGCAGACGAACGGCACCATCACCACGGTTCCGCAGATCTAGGTCTTCCCTGGCGTCCGGCACGCCATGAAGAAGCCACCCGCGGGTGGCTTCTTCGTCTCCAGCCCCTAGCCCTTGGTGCGCCGGGGGTCGTTGCCGTAGCTGTGCTTGGCCGCGATGCGGCCGTTTTCGTCCTTGATCAGCAGCTCGGTCTGCTTGTTTCCCGCGAGCTCGCGGCCGCGGGAGACCGCCGCGGTCTTCTTGTCATGCAGCGAATCGGCGCGTTGCGTGCCGTCGGTCTGCACCGCCCAGCGTCCATCCGGCCGAGGTTCGACACTCACTTGGGGATTGCGCATGTGTGCTTCCTTGTGATGGTAATTCCGGTAGCATCCCTCGGCGCCACGCCGGGTGCTATCAGACATTTCCTACGAAGTCCCGGACCTTGCGGCTCGACTAGCCTGCCCACCGCGCGCAGAACCGGAGATGGTTGCGGCCATCCTCATGGCGATAGTGGAGCGAGTCGGCGCAGCGCCTGATCAGCTGCAGTCCCATTCCGCCCGGAGACGCTTCATCCAGCGTCTTCGGCTTGGCACGCTCCGGGACCGTAAGAGGATTGAAGGCCCGGCCGGCATCGGAAACCGTCACGCGCGCCTCGCCGCGGCCCTGCTCGTGGGCCACCTCGAGGAGCAGCTCGATGGGGACGTCGAGCACCGCCTGGCCGCCGTGGGCGAGTACGTTCGCGAGCACCTCGACCCCGCACAGGGTGAGGCGTGCAGCCTCTGCCTGCGGCACGCCGCGCCGCAGGAGGCCTGCCTCCAGCCACTCGGATGCGCGCCGCGCCTCGACGGCAGTGGCATCGATGGCGAGCTTCTCGGCCACCGATGCCGTCACGCCGTTGCCCATCAGGCGAGCGCGGCCCTCTCGGCCTCGGAAGTGCTCTTGAAGACGGGAATCAGCTGGTCGACTCCGGTCGCCTCGAGGCTCATCATCACCGATGAGGCCTGGTCGACCACCAGCGCCAGCTTCCCGCCGCGCGCCTTCACCGTCTTGGCGCAGGCGATCAGCGCGCCGATGCCGATCGAGGCCAGGAACCGGATTCCGGTGAGGTCGATCACCACGCTCTTCTTCGGGTCCGCGGCCAGCTCCGCGAGCTTCGTGGCGACGGAGTTGGCACCCGCGGTGTCGAGGCTGCCGGAGATCACGATCCGGCGCAGATCCTGGCTGATGTCGTGATGGCTGATGGTGGACATGGTTGATTACCTCCCTTTCGGAAGGATGCGCCGCTCCCCGCAGGATAGGCAAGGGGCGTGCTGTGTTGTTTCACGGCGTCCATTCGTCTTACATCGCGTCCCGCGAATCTCCGATGGGACAAAGTGCGCCGCCGCGACATCCTGTGGTCATGAACCTCGTCCACGCCTTTCAGAACGCCACTTGCCCCAACGACGTGCTCGCCGCGGCCTCGGTCTTCTTTGACCAGGACGAGGCCTACCCGCTCAAGGTGCACACCCTGCAGGACTTGGACGCGTGCATCGACCGCGTGCGCAATCAGCTCGCCACCCACGCGATGCTCGACGCCGACGAAGAGCGCCTTTCCCGCACCTTTTCCTACCTGCTGATCGCCGCGATCCGCGCCCGCCAGCTTTCCTGAGGAGCCGCCGCCGTGTTCCCCGAAGACGATCCGCTGCCCGTGTTCATCGCCCTGATGGTGGGCTTCTCGTTCCTGGTCACGGTGGGCCTCACGATCGCTTCGATCGCCCTTTAGGCGCCCTGCGCCGCTTCGGCGCCGCGGCGGTTCCGACCGGGCTTCATGGGCGGGGTCACCGCCTCGAGCTACCACTTCGGCTAGAAACAGCCCAGGGCGATCACCGCCTGCACCCGGGCGTTGAACTCCGGCGTCGCGATGAACGCCTGGCGTACGTTGTCGCGGTTGCGCGCGCCCGTGGCGAGCTGGCCGATCCAGTACTGCACGCCGGCGAGGTCGCCGCCGCGACGCAGGAAGGCGTTGTACAGGTCGCCCACGAACTGGGCGTTGGAGCGTGAGCGGCCTGCGTATTCGGGGCTGTTGGCGAAGCCGCTGGAGATGGCCTCCACCTCGGCGTAGACGTCGGGTCCGCCCTTGCACTGGGCGGAGCGGAAGCGCCCGACCCAGTAGCCGTTGCCGGAGGAGTCCGGCAGGCGAGTCAGGAGGCCGCGATAGAAATCGCCCACGGTGTCCACCTCCGCCCGCGCCGCGGTGTCGCCGAAGATGCCCTTGGCGAACTGTTCGAACTCAGGCGAGAACATGAACGACACCAGCACCACCTCGCGCGGCATGCCCGAGGCGAGGAGGCCGCTCCAGTACGCGATACCGGCACTGTCGCCGGAACGATTGAAGAAGGTGCGGTAGAGGTCCGCCACGAAACCCGCGTCGTTGCGGCCCAAGGCGAGGTACTCGGGGCTGGAGAAGAACGACATCGCCATGGAGTAC
>JBBQBW010000244.1:0-5023 GCA_038318025.1 Burkholderiales bacterium
TTCCCTTGTAGGGCACGTGCGTCATGTCCACCTTGGCGATGCTCTTGAAGAGCTCGCCCGAGAGGTGCTGCGAGGTGCCCGCACCGGGCGAGCCGAAGGAAACCTTGCCGGGATTGGCCTTCGCGTAGGCGATCAGCTCGGGCACGGTGCGCGCCGGCGTGTTGGCGTTGATCACCAGGACGTTCTTCTGCACCACCGAGACCGACAGCGCCGTGAAGTCCTTCACCGGGTCGAAGGGCAGTTTCGCCCCGTAAAGCGCGGGGCTGATGCCGTGGGTGGCCGAAGACCCCATGAGCAGCGTGTAGCCGTCGCCCTTCTCCCTGGCAACGAGCTCCGCGCCGATGTTGCCGGAGGCGCCGGTGCGGTTTTCCACCACCACCGGCTGGCCCATCGACTCGGACATCTTCTGCGCGATGTTGCGCGCGAGCTGGTCGAGGCCGCCCCCCGCGGAGAACGGATTCACCAGGCGGATGGGCTTGGACGGAAAGGCCTGGGCCAGGGCGAGCCCGGGCGCCAGCGCGAGCGCCACGGACGAAAGCAGCAGGGTGCGTCGTTTCATCTTCTTCACTCCTCCTAGAGCTTGTCTGCGTAGTTGTGACGGAACGCGGCGGCAGGGTCGCACTGCGGACCGTAGGGGGGAATGGGGTAACGGATGCCGCGCTCGGAAAGCCAGTCGAGGCCGGCGATGATCTCGAGCACGTGCTCCATGCGCAGCGAAACGAGGAGCTCGTCGTCCTGCACGCCGCCGAAACGCCGCTCGGCGAAGCACGGTATCGAGACGCTGGGCTCGCCGGTGGCAAGGCCCCGGCCCCAGGAGTCGGCGCAAGCGGTCTCGCCCGTCACGGTGAAGTCGCAGCGCACGTAGTTGCGGTGCTGCAGCGCGTTGATGAGGATGATCATCTGCCCGGGCGTCGCGTACACCAGCACCGAATCGGGCGGATCGAGCCGCGCCTTGGACAAGGGCGCAGCGGCAAGCGCGTGGTACTTGCCCGCCGGAACGCGGGGCATCTGCGCCTGGTGCTTGCGCGAGCCTTCCACGGTGGCGAACCAGACGTTGTGGAACATGGTTCCGTCGAGGTACTTCTGCCCCGGCGGATTGAGCCCCACCACCCCGCCACAGTTGCTGTCGGGCATGACGTTGTCGTGCGTGATGCCGAGCGTGAATCCGAGCCAGCGCACCTGGCCGATCAGCTGGCACATCGAGAAGCGCACGCCGGCCTGGGGCCGGCGCAGGCCGGAGATGGCCTCCATGGCCTCGGGCGTCTCGAGGAGCTTCAGCGCGATCGGGTCGGCGCGCAGGCGCAGCTTCGACTTGAGCGCCTCGGAGGCCGCGGCGTAATCGTGGGCGGGCACTACTTCACCTCCACCTTGAACGACACCTGCCCCCAACTGCCGTTGCAGAACCCCGCATCCTGGCAGCTGAAGTGGTTGAACCACATGTCGTTGGGGTCGAGACCCGAGGCAATGCGGTCGTGCGCCATCGCGGCGTGGATCGTCATCGGGGCGATGGCGTAGATGCACACGTTGCACGACTTCACGATCCCCGCGGCGGTGACCTCGATGGTGTCGCCTTCCTTGAAGCCGGCGGCGCAGGCGTGGGCCTGGACGACCGTAGCGACGATGGTCTTGCGGTTGGCCTCGGGGATCGCCTCGGCCGCGCGCCGGCGGCGATCGTCAGCCTTGAATTCCGCCATCTGCTCGTCGGTGTAGCCCATGTGGGCCTGGAACTTGGTCCAGTTGAAGGGTTTCTTCGCGGTCTCGTCGGTCATGGTGCCTCCTCGGTGGAGCGAATCAGAATCCGCGCGCCAGCAGCGATTTCACGTAGTCGCTCTGGCCGGCGCGCACTTTTGCGCTGTCCTCATCGCCCAGCCATGCCGCGAGGTCGACGGTTTCGAATTTGCCGCGGGTGTAGCGATCGCGTTCGGCGAAGGGCGCTGTCGCGTCGATGTAGACCTTGCGCCCCAGGCCGGCAGCGCTGCCTTCCGACAACATACCGCTCACCTTGGCGAGCGGGGAGAGCATCAGGCCCTCTTTCATGTCGCCGCGCGTGATCACCGCCCACATCACGTCGTCGGCGTTGGAGATGTCGATGTCGTGGTCCACGGCGATCACCCAGCCGAGGTCCGAATGGGAGGAGAGGGCGCCGAAGGCGAGGTTGTTCTGCAGGCCCTCGTCGCGAAAGCTTTTGCGGTTGATGCGGATCACCACACCCAGGCAGCCGCGCATCGCCTGCAGCACCTGGCACGTGTCGAAGACGCGCGGGCTGATCTTCCGGCACGCGTCGTAGGCCGAGGCTTCCGCGGGTAGGCCCATGAGGTTCGTGGTCTCCGCGTTCACGGCAAGCGGGAACCAGTACGTGTAGTCCTTCCGATGGGTGATCGCGGTGACCTCGAAGGTCCACACCTTCCACGCACGCCCCATGTACCCGCCGGCCTCCGGCATCATGCCCTTCACCCCGTCCTGCCCCGAATCCTCCTCCGAGGCGAGCTGCGTGGTGTCGATCACGCCTTCCAGGACCAGTTCGGCCTCGGCGAGCGACCATGCGCCGGGCTGGGTGAGGCTCTCGACAATGCCCACGGGCTCGCCCTGCAGAGCCCCCGCGAATCCCAGCTCGTCGTAGCCCATCGGCGTGAGGGTCTGCTGGGTGCTGCCCGAGCTCGCGAGCAGCACGGCGGGGCCGGCGCCGATGTTCACCGTGATGGGCACCTGGTTCTTGCCCGCTTTCTTGTACTTGCGCGCGATCTCGAGCAGGTGGCGGCCCGCCTGGATCGTGATGCACGTCGTGTCGCGGGTGAGGACGCGCATGCGGTGGTACGAGCCGTTGAAGGCACCAGTCTCCGGATCGCGCGCGATGATGAGGCCGCCGGTGATCACGTAACCCGCGTCTTCCTTCGTCTGCTGCGTAATGGGAATCGTGGCCGCGATGTCGATCTTGGTCGTGATGGCGTGGGCCTGGCAGGGCGCGTCCTTTACCTCCACCGACGGGATCGGGGCGAGGGCCGCGTCGGCGAGGAATCGCGGCAGGTAGTCCGAATCGACGCCGCACATGCGGGCGATGCGCTTGCGGTTGCCGAAGACGTTGGTGAGGATGGTGCGGTCGGGATACCCGGTCACGTTGCGAAACAACACAGCCGGGCCCCCGTCGGTGGCACGCGCGACGGCAGCGACCTCGAGAAAGGGGTCGGCGGGTCGGTCGATCTCGAGCAGGTCGCCGGCGCGGCGAGCCTGCTCGACGAATGCGCCCAGGTGGGTCAGTCCCCGCATGGATCCTCCGGCGGATGGGTCGGTCAGTTTCTTGTTCTTCTGGTCCGGACAATAGCATCCACCGGCGCACCCCTGTCAATCTATTGACAGTCCCCGGACGACGCCGCTATGGTCCGGACAAATGATAGCCCTCGAGTCCCTCTTCGCGCCCCGTTCGATCGCATTCATCGGCGCTTCCGAGCGCCCCAATGCGCCCGCTTCGCGCGGCCTGCGCAACTGCCTGCGCCATGGCTTCCGGGGCGGGTTGTACCCCCTCAATCCGAAGCACGAGTCGCTCTTCGGCGTGCGTTGCCATGCATCGCTGGGGCAACTGCCAGAGGTGCCGGACCTCGCCATGATCGCGCTGAACGCGGAGGCGACTCTGCAGGCGGTTGCCGACTGCCGTGACGCGGGCGTGAAGGTCGTGGTCGCTTGCAGCGCCGGGTGGGAGGAGAGCGGACCCGAGGGCGCCGCGCGCGCGGCCCGGCTGGGCGAGCTGGTTCACGGCACCGGGATGCGCTTGCTGGGCCCCAACTGCCTCGGTGCGGGAAACCCGCCCCTGGGGCTCTCGCTGGGCTACAACAGCTCGTTCGAGTCGATGTCCTTCCGGCGCCCCGGGCGCATCGGCCTCGTCACGCAAAGCGGGGCGATGATGGGAGGGCTCATCCTCAATGCCGAGGACTGCGGCGCCGATGTGGGCATGTACGCGCATGTGGGCAATGCGATGGACATCGGCATGGAAGAGGTGATGGAACACATGCTCGGCGATCCCGCGATCGACGTGGTGGCGATGATGGTCGAGGGATTGCGACAGCCGGCGCGTTTTCTCGCCGCCGCGCGTCAGGCACGTGCCGCAGGCAAGCCCGTGGTCGTGTTCAAGGCCGGCGCATCCGAGCAGGGACGCCAGGCGGTGATGTCGCATACCGGCGCGCTTGCGGGCTCCGACGAGGTCTTCTCGGCGGTTTGCCGTGAGCAGGGAATCGTCCGCGTCGACGAGGCCGAAGACCTCATGGCGGCGGCCTCGCTGATCGCTTCGTGGAAGTCCTGTGGTCGCGTGGGACGCGGTGGGCTACTCGTTTTCACGCTGTCCGGGGGCGCCGCATCGATCATCGCCGACGAGTGCCACGCGGCCGAAGTGCCGCTGCCCGCGCTCTCCGCCGCCACGATGGCGCGGCTGGCGGGCATCCTTCCCGCGTACACGAAGGCCGAGAATCCCCTCGATGTTGGCGCCGCGGTGTTCTCCGACGCCGAAGCGCCGCGCAAGGCGCTCGCCGCCGCCCTCGAGGACGAGGGCATCGATTCGGTGCTGTGGGTGGGCGTCGGCGCCCCGCGCGACGAGCGCTCGAAGCTCTGGATCGACCAGGCGCTCGACGTGCTGCAGGAGAGCGACGTGCCCGGCGCCATCGTTCCCGTCTCGGGGCATCCGCAGGAAGCCGGATTTGCCCGCGCCCGGGAGTTGCGCGTGCCGGTGATGCGCAGCATGCGCTCGGCGGTGGCCCTGATCGGCAAGGCGCGCGCCGCGGGCCGTCCCGTCGTCGCGGCAGGCGTATCGGGAAGCGGCCTGCCGGCGTTGCCGGAAGGACCGGTCATCGACGAGGCGCGATGCAAGGCGCTATTTGCCGCGCTGGGCATTCCCGTGCCAGCGTCGCGCCGGGTCCAGCGGGTGGAGGAGGTCGCCGAGGCCGCCTGCGCGCTGGGGTTTCCCGTGGTGGTGAAAGGCGTTGCCGAAGGCGTCCTCCACAAGAGCGAGCGGGGGTTCGTGGCCCTGTCGCTCGCGAGC
>JBBQBW010000245.1:0-5021 GCA_038318025.1 Burkholderiales bacterium
CGAACGCCGCGTTGCAGGCGTCGATGCTGGCCATGCAGCAGGTGCTGGGGCATTTGGCGAAGCAAGGCTCCATTGCCGGTGTCGAGGACCAGCTGATGATGTTCGCCGAGCGGCAGAAGGTGCTCGACGCCGATCGATACACCGCGTTGGAGAAGAAGTACTCCTGAGTGGGCAGTAAACCTTTGGAACACGGATGAACACGGATTGCGACGGATCAAGGCGGATTGGAAAGGGTGGGGAAGTTCGAATGTCACCGCGTGCCATTCATGCGCCATGCCCCGCCCGATCCTTCGTTCATCCGTCACCATCCGTGTTTATCCGTATTCCCGCCTGAACAGAAAATGAAAACTTTCTTCGAAAAAGTCTGGCAAGACCACGTCATCACTTCGCTCGGTGACGCCGACCTCCTGCAGGTCGACCGCCTGGTGCTCCACGAGCTCTCCGGCAGCCAGGCAGTGCGGGCGCTCGCCGAGGCCAACCGGAAGCCGATGGCGAAGGAGCAGGTGTTCACCGTGATCGAGCACCTCATCAGCACCCGCCCCGGGCGCGGGCCGACGGAGTCGGCCTCGAAGAGCGGCCCGATCATGATCGAGACCACGCGCCGCGCCTCGATCGACTGGGGCTTCCACTTCATCGATTACAACGACCCGCGCCAGGGCATCGCCCACGTGGTGGCGCCGGAGCTGGGCATCGCATTCCCGGGGGCGACGCTGGTGTGCTGCGACAGCCACACCAGCACCGTGGGCGGCGTGGGGGCGCTGGCGTGGGGCATCGGCGCATCGGAAGCGGAGCACGTGCTCGCCACGCAGACCCTCGCGCAATCGCGGCCGAAGACGATGCGCGTCACCTTCGACGGCAAGCTGCAGCCCGGCGTCTACGCCAAGGACATGATCCTCGCGTTGATCGGCCAGGTCGGCGCGCAGGGCGGCATTGGCTACGCGGTGGAGTACGCGGGCGAGGCGGTGCGGGCGTTGCCGATCGAGGGCCGCCTCACGCTCTGCAACATGGCGATCGAGTTCCAGGCGAAGTACGGCTTCGTGCCGCCCGACGAGGTCACGCTCGAGTACCTGCGCGGGCGCGAATTCTCGCCGAAGGGCGCGGCGTGGGATGCGGCCGCGGCGTATTGGCTCTCGCTCGCCACCGATCCCGGCGCCAGCTTCGACCTCGAGGTCCGCGTCGACTGCAACACGCTCGCCCCGCAGGTGACGTGGGGCACCAGCCCGCAGCAGGTGACCTCGATCGAGGGCACCGTGCCGCGTCCCGCCGAGGCCGCCGACGAGAAGGCGCTGGGTTACATGCGGCTGGAAGCCGGCACGCCGCTCGCCGGGCTCAAGGTCGACGTGGCGTACATCGGTTCGTGCACCAACGCGCGGCTCTCGGACCTGCGCGCCGCCGCGGACGTGCTGCGCGGGCGCAAGGTGGCGCCCGGGGTGACGGCGATCTGCGTGCCGGGCTCTACGCCGGTCAAGGCGGCGGCGGAAGCCGAGGGGCTCGACCGGGTGTTCATCGATGCGGGCTTCGAGTGGCACGAGTCGGCATGCGGCTTCTGCGGCCACATCGGCGACAACCGCTTCGCCGACCTGCGCGTGGTGAGCACCACCAACCGCAACTTCGAGGGCCGCCAGGGCCCGAAGACGCGCACCCACCTCGCGAGCCCGGCGACGGTGGCGGCGAGCGCGGTGGCGGGGTGCATCGCCGACGCCCGCGTCCTGACCCTCTCCCCGGCCCTCCCCCAGGGGGGAGGGAGAAACGCCTTTGCGAGGAGAGGGTCAGCCTGATGGAAGCCTTCACCCGCGTCACCGGCATCGCGGCGCCACTCGTGCGCATCAACATCGATACCGACCAGATCATCCCCACGCTCTTCCTCGGTGGCACCGACGCGAAAGGTTATGGCGCGCACCTCTTCCACGGCTGGCGCTTCCTGCCCGATGGCCGCCCCAATCCGGAGTT
Organism: Burkholderiales bacterium; assembly: GCA_038318025.1. Lineage (GTDB taxonomy): Bacteria > Pseudomonadota > Gammaproteobacteria > Burkholderiales > Usitatibacteraceae > Usitatibacter. Next base: position 1,951 of record JBBQBW010000245.1, read on the forward strand.
CGTGCTGAACCAGCCGCCGTTCGATCGCGCGCAGGTGTTGCTGGCCGACCGCAACTTCGGCTGCGGCTCGTCGCGGGAGCGCGCACCCAAGGCGCTGCGGGAGTTCGGCTTCCGCGCGATCGTCGCACCTTCCTACGGCGGCATCTTCTTCAACAACTGCTACCGCAACGGCATGGTCCCGGTGGAGCTGCCGATCGAGGCGGTGCGCGAGATCGCGGCCGAGGTCGATGCGAACCCGGCCGCGCAGGTGACGGTTGACCTGGAGGCGCTGAAGGTCATCTCGCCCTCGGGAAAGGTGTATCCCTTCACGGCGCCCACCACGCTGCGCGGCATGTTGCTCGCGGGTGTGGACGAGATCGAGCTCACGCTGGGGAAGCAATCGGAAATCGAGGGCTTCCGCGAGAAGGACCGTGCGCGCAGGCCGTGGGCTTACCTGCCTTCGGAGTCTGACCCCTAAGCGGAGTCGAGCAGGCAGCGCCACTCCTGGACGTACGCCGTGCCGTCGATGGACTGGAAGCCCCGCAGCAGCATCGCGTTGTCGCCTACCGCCACCAGCTCCGGCCGGTAGAGCGGGGGCAGCAGCTCCTCGTGGGTCGAGCCGCGATCGGCGCGCGCCGAGAGGCGCGCCACCATGTGCATCTCGCTGCCGTGGACCATGGAGAACATCCGCAACTCGCCCTTCACGCCCGCGGCCTCGTCGGCGCGGCGCGTGCGGCGGCCATGGTGGCGCAGGGAGAAGACGCGGACTCGCATGGCTCCATCGTATCGGGCCGGGGCAGCGCACGATATGGCATCGACGCGTTGTGGACAACCCCGGTGCTAGGCCGGGTCGGGGTCGCGGTTACCCACAATCCGCGAGTGGGTGGTGACGGTCTCGAGGATCCGGCGGCGATTGGCGCCGGTGATCTCGGTCTGCACTACCGAGGTCATGAGGCCGTGGTGGAGCACGCGCGAGGTGGCGCGAAGCATCGCGCCCTGGCCCGGGCTCACGAAGCACGAGGTAACTCCCGCAAGCGCCCAGTTGTGCGGCAGTGCCGCCCGCGCGGTGGCGGCGGCGAAGCCCATGAGGATGCCGCCCTGCACGTGGCCCACGCGGTTGGCGACGTGGGCGCCGTTGCGCAGCGTGCCGGTGGCGCCGGTGCGCGTGCGGCGGGGCTGGAAGCCGAAGAGATGGCGGATGAAGTCGCCCCCGGCCTCGCCCTGGCCCAGGGCGGCGTCGACGTGGCGCAGCAACCCCTGCTCCTCCTCGGTGAGCTCGGCTTCGGCAATGGCGGGAATCGCGGGCCGGTCGGGACCGGGCGGCGGGAAGAGCGCGATGCCGGGCGGGGGCTCCAGCGCCATGAAGGCGCCGTGGCCGAAGGCGATCGGCTTGCCGCCGCTTTCCACGGCGACGCGCGCGAGGCCCTGGCGCGAATCGTCGCCACCGAAGAAGCCCTCCGCGGTGCCGCGCCCCACCATCTTCCCTACCCGCGGCGCGCCGGTGAACTGCAAACTCATGCTCACGGTGGCGAGCCGCGTGCGCGGGTCGAGGCCGGCGCGGATCGAGGCGGCCAGCGCCATGTCGGCCACCATCGCCGTGACCCCCCAGTTCACCTGGCCGTCGGCGTCGACGCAATGGGGGCCGGGGTCGAGCGTCACCTTCGAGCCGCCGGCCTCGCGGTGGAAGGCGACGCCGCAGAAGTTGCCGGCGAAGTGGAAGCCGGGCTCGCGGTTGGCGGCGATGGCCGCCAGTGCCCGCTGGCGCAGCGCCTTCATGCGCGGACCGCCGGGGTGAGGTGCAGCGTCTCTTCGCCGCAGGCGAGCCACACCTCGCCCTCCTGCGCGGTGCACGACAGGGTCATGTTGCGCGAGGCGAACTTCGCCATCCCCTGGGAGATGTCGCTCGGCAGGTCGATCACCGTCACGTTCGGCAACCGAGCAAGGGCATCGCGGTTCTGGTTCCACCACAGCTCGGCGCTGCGCCCGCCGTAGGTGTAGACCTTGACCGCGCGCGCGCGGCCCGCGGCCTTGCGCACCTCGCGCTCGTCGGGTAGCCCGACCTCGATCCACAGCTGGATCGCGCCGGTGAGGTCCTTCCTCACCAGGTCGGGCTCGTCCTCGGTGGAGAGGCCACGGCCGAACTCGAGCGCCTCGTCGGCATCGAGCGCGAAGGCCAGCAGCCGCACCATCATCCGCTCGTCGGTCTCCGAAGGATGGCGCGCCAGGGTGAGCGCGTGGGTTTCGTAGTGGTCGCGGTCCATGTCGGAAACCTGGAGCTGCGCCTTGAAGATCGTCGCTTTGATTGCCATGGGAGCGATTCTAAGCGGGCGAGTTACACTGATTCACCCACCCGCAGGAAATTTTCCCCCTACCGATGCGCAGCGTGCCGATCCGCCGGCGCCTCTTCCTCCTCGTGGCCGCCGGCGTCCTGCCCCTCGCGGTGATGTCGGTAGTGGCCTTGCGAGCCCTCTATGTCGACCAGCGTGCGGAGTCCGAACGCGCGGCGCTGGAGATCGTGCGCGCGCTCGCTTCCGCGGTCGACGGCGAGTTGCGCCGCTCGGTCTCGGCGCTCGAGATCCTGGCCTCGCTCCCCGCCATGGATGCGCGCGACCTGCCCGCGCTGTACAACCGGGCCGAGCGGGTAATCGCCATCCAGCCCCATTGGCGCCGCCTCGCCCTCGCCGACCTCGAGGGCAAGCAGCTCCTCGATACCGGTTATCCGCTGGGTACACCGCTCCCCCCGAGCGTCGACATGGCGAGCCTGCGCCAGGTGGTGGAGAGCGGCCAGGCCGCGATCGGCTCGCTGGTGAAGCCCCAGGGGGGCGCCTGGGTGATCCCGGTGCGCGTTCCGGTGGTGCGCGAGGAGCACACCCTCTACGTGCTGACCGCGGTCCTGAATCCCGCCAGCGTGCGCGAGCGGCTGGATCGCTACCGCGTCCCCACCGGCTGGGTGGTGGCGGTGATCGACGGCGAGGGACAGCGGGTGGCGCGCTCGCGCGCCCAGGACGCAACCATCGGCACGCCCGCGTCCCCGTCACTGCGCGAGCTGATGGCGCGCGGCGGTCCCGAGGGGGTCGGTCCCACGCAATCGA